>JAWKNW010000009.1 GCA_041391505.1 Rhodothermales bacterium | reverse complement strand
CGACGTTGGTGAGCTGCTCCGGTGCGCCGTCGTCGGTCATCCGGTAGATGTTGAAGATGCCGGTGCGATCGCTCGAGAAATAGAGCCGACCGTCGGCGTCGAACGCCGGCGAGCGCTCGTCGTCGGGCGTGGCCAGCACCGGCTGATCGTCGCGCCCATCCGGCCGGATGCGGTAGAGGTCGCGCCCGTGGCCGATCTGCCGGCCATAATAGATCCAGCTGCCCGTCGGATCCCAGGCCGGGTCGCTGACCTGCGTGCCGTCGTCGAACGCCGTGATGGGGCGCACGACTTCCGATTCCACGTCGAACAGCGCGAGGTTCGTGGTGCCGTCGCCTTGCTGGACGAACGCGATCTGGCGCCCGGCCGGCGAATAGGCCGGCGAGGTGGCCCGCTGGCCTTCGGTCAGCCTCGTTTTCTTTCGGGTATCCAGGTCGAGTTCGTACAGATCGGCCACGAGATGCCCTTCCGGCGAATCGCGCCGGCGGGCATACACGATCGTCTTCCCGTCGGGGCGCCAGTCGATCGCGCGATCGACCGACCGCACGAGCCGGTGCCCCATCATGCAGGTGTGCACCAGATCGGGCGCGTCGTCGCCCATATCGATCTCGTAACGCGCCAGCTTCCCGGTCGCGAGGTCGCGGATGTACAGGCTGGTCGACGAAAAATCCTCGCCCCGGTTCGACGTGTAGGCCAGTCGATTCCCGTCGGGCGAAAACCGGGGATAAAAATTGGCGAAGCCGTCGGGCTCGACGATGCGGCCTTCGACCTTGTTGGCGAAGATACGCGCCGTCTCCTGTTCGTAACTGGCTTTCAGGCTGGCGACCCATTCGTCGTACACCACCGACGCCGGCTTGCCCACGGCCTCCGCGATGGCCCGGTCCACGTTCCAGTTTCGCCATTCGCCGAGCGCCACGCTGATGCGGCGCAGAACGTCCTCGCCGTACATGCCGGCGAGGTACCGCGTAAAGGCATACCCCTGGTTGTAGACGGTCTCGCGCAGGAGGCTGCTGTGGGAATAAAATCCGCCCATGTCCGCCAGGGACAGCTGCTCGTTCGCCAGCACCCGCGTCCGCAGCAGCATGTCGCGATGGGAATCCCAATCGTCGTACCCCAGCCAGGCGCGCTGATACTGCGCCGTGCCCTCCGCCAGCCAGGCCGGGTTGCTGATGCCGGCGATGGGGTAGGTGACGATGACGTTGGGATAGCCGTACAGCACGTCGGGCCGGCGGACGTTCTCATAGCCCAGGAGTTGGAAGTAGAGAAACGGCACGCGCCGGCTCATCTTCATCGCGGTCTGCACCTGGATGATGTGCGTGAACTCGTGCGAGATCACGTTGCGGAGCCAGTTGTGGTCGCCCCGAAGCGGGGTATCCAGGCTCGGCGCCCAGATTTCGATCTTGTTGTCGAAGAAATACGCCGCCCCGTTCGAGTAGTCCTCGAAATCCTTCAGGATGATGGCCACCCGGGTATCGGGTTCGTGCTGGTAGAGGCCCGTGATCGGTCCGTAGATCTCCTCGGCGATACGCGCCACGACCTGCGCCGTCCGGCTCGATCCCTTCCCGTCGTCATCCTGGTGATAGATGATGTGGAAATGCTCGGTGTCGATGGTATACCAGTGCAGGTCGGGCCGCGCAAAGTCGTAAAACGCGATGGATTCCTGCGCCACCGCCGGGCGAGCCAGCGCCAGGATTAGTAGCAGCAGCGCCCATACCCATGTGTCCACCCGACCGGAAGCGCCGCCTAGCGGCGCGGTAGCGGAGGGACCTCCCAAAGACCCGCCCCCTTTGTCTTCCCGACCGGAAGCGCCGCCCAGCGGCGCGGTAGCGGAGGGACCTCCCAAAGACCCGCCCCCTTTGTCTTCCCGACCGGAAGCGCCGCGCAGCGGCGCGGTAGCGGAGGGACCTCCCAAAGACCCGTCCCCTTTGTCTTCCCGACCGGAAGCGCCGCCCAGCGGCGCGGTAGCGGAGGGACCTCCCAAAGACCCGCACCCTTTGTCTTCCCGACCGGAAGCGCCGCCCAGCGGCGCGGCAGCGGAGGGATCTCCCAAAGACCCGTCCCCTTTGTCTTCCCGACCGGAAGCGCCGCCCAACGGCGCGGTAGCGGAGGGACCTCCTGTAGACATGCACAGTGCCCATCTCGAGGAGGTCTCTCCGCTTCTTCGCCGCTGCGCGGCGACTCCGGTCGAGATGACATTCGGGGTGGCCGAGACCACATTCGTGTCGATCAATACAACATTCGGGGTGGCCGAGACGACATTCGTGTCGATCAATACAACATGCGGGGTGGCCGAGACCACATTCGTGTCGATCAATACAACTTTCGGGGTGGCCGAGACGACATCAGTATGGTTTGTACGCATCATCGAATCACCGCCATTTTGACCAGCGCCGTTTCCGTCGCGCCCGACGCGTCGGTTGCTTCGATGCGGGCGTAGTAAATGCCGCTCGCGGCCTCCGTCTGCCAGGGGATGTCCGTCGGCACGCCGGCGCGGACGTCGGGCACGTCGATGCGGTCGATGAGGCTGCCGGCGGCGTCCACGATGGTGATGCGGACGCGCACATCCCGGGTCGGACGGAGCCGGACGAAGGTGCGGCCGTCGCGGATCGGGTTGGGCCAGTTGTACGTGTCGGCCGCGACGAGGAGGCCGTCGTTTCCGGCTTCCGGGCCCGGTGCCGGCGTGGTGAGCGTGACGGCGCTGCCGTTGCCCGGCCCCTGATAGAGCTTCCCCCACCAGATGTCGTTCAGGCCGTCGATCGTCCACCCCGCGAGGTGGCCGTCGACATCCACCGCGACCAGACGTTCATCCTGCAATAACGGCGTAGCCCAGGCCTCGCGCCCCACCGCCAGCGGGAATCCCGCCACCTGCTCGCCGGGCGCGCCGAGGTCGTATGCATAGACCATCCCGTCCACCGCGGCGACGACAACGGCCTGGGGCCCATCCGCCGCAAATCGCGCCAGGAGCGGCTGCGCCTGGACGTCCGCCGGCAGCGCGATCGGGAAGCCGTCGGCCATCCCTCCCCCCTGCGTGATCGCCATCAGCTGCCTGCCGTAGACGACCAGCGCGTCCAGCCGGCCGTCGGCGTCGACGTCGGCGAGGATCGGGAACGAGCGCAATCGGGATTCGGCATCTCCCCAGGTCTGCAGCGGAACGCTGCTCACCGCGCCGTCGGGCAGCAGCCAGTGCAGCACCCCGCCGCTCTTTTGCGGCACGATGCCCACCAGGCCGGCTTCCTCGTCGCCCATAACAAGCTGACTCGCTGGCCCATCCGCCAGAGGCAACGCCCAGCGCTCGGAGCGGCCCAGCAGGGTCACGCCTTCCGGCGTCCATACGGCGACCCCGCCGGAGGCCGGCGCGGCGATGGATCGGGGCGCGACGATCGGCTCGACGGTGATCGGCAGGGTCGGGCCGGCGAACGGCGCCGTCGGATCGAACGTAAGGACGCTGAGACTTCCGTCGTTGCCGCCTTCGACCAGCGCGGCGTAAAGCCCGTTCACCGCATCGTACACCAGACTCGCCCGCCCCGGCACAGCCCGGTAGCCGGCGCCGAGGTTGAAGGCCACGAAGGAAAACTGCCCGTCCGCATAGCGTCCGTAGCCAAGCTGGCGATCCGCCGTCTCATGAAGGAAATAGACCGCGCCATCACCCCCGATCACCGGGTCCGAGGCCCGTCGCGCGCCGGGGCGCAAAACGGCGCCATCGCTGACGACCGCCAGGTCCAGATCGTTGGCAATGACCAACGCGCCATCGCCAGCTTCCAGGACATAACTCCCTTCGCCGGCGGACACGTTCGTCAGCTCCGGCCATCCTCCTATCGGCGCAAAGCCGTCGGCCGCCGCCCGGCGATAGGTGAAGCGCATCACCGGCCCGCGCTCCGAAAATTCCTCCAGCACGACGAAGCTGTTCGCCCCATCGTTGGAGACGCTGCTCGGGTAGGTCGACGGCCCGAACCGGTTCTCGTAGAGCCGTACTTCCTCGCCCGTCGCCGTGATCACAACGACCGGGTTGCCCGCATAATAGAAGTCGAACGGCGAACCCAGGTGCGACTGCGGCGCGAACGGGTTGCCCGAGGGAAAACCGATGTCCTGCGCCCCGTCCGCCTCCTCCAGGTCGACGCCCCGGCGCTCGGGATCGACGTTGACCCGGTTGTCCGCCAGGCCGGCGGCGATCACCCGCTCGTCGACGTGCCAGATCAGGATACCGCCGTTGAGTTCGTTGCCGTCCTCGTCGAGTCCGCCCGGAAGCGCCCAGTCGAAGTTGTCGGCGTCGACGATCACGCCGCCGGCAAAGGCGTCCACATCCACGCTGTTGAAGGCTTCATCGCCGTTGGCGAAGCGATCCTCCACGATCGCCCCGTCGCGATAGACCCGCAGCACGAGCCCGTCCCCCTCCACGTCGCGGTTTCGGTGCTCCACCAGGAAATATTCGGCGCTCGAGATCGGGATGCGGACGGCATCTGAGCCGGCCGGATCGGAAGCCGGCGACAGGTCCGAAATCACGTCCTGATCGCCCGTCACGACCGGCGGATCGATCCATCCGAGAAAATACTTTGTCCACGCCGAGGGCTCCGGAGCGAGCAGGCCGTTGTAGGCAAACAGACCCAGCGGATCCATGAGCCCGAAGGGCCCGATGGCGCTCTGTCCGTCTTCGGTATTAAAGAGATCGGGGACCCCGAGGTAGTTAAAGAAGCTCGCGGCGAGCAGACCGTTGATCGAAAACTCGATCACGAATTCCCGGTCGCCGATAAAGTCGAAGCCCTTGCGCGACTCGGTCCGCGGCATGACCATCGTGCTGGTGACGGGCAGGCCCTTGAACGCGATGGGGCCGGCGAGGCGCTGCAACGTTTCCTCGCCAAAAAAGATGGACGGCAGGTCCTGCGGGGTTTTGTCGAGCGTGGTGCCGATCAGTTCGATGTCTCGCCCGACGCCGGCGTGAAAGAGCAGGAACGCCGTAGTCGCCGGGTCGAGCCCCGAGGCATCGAAGGCGGACGAGGCGTCGGCGATGCCCCAGGCCTCTTCGACGAGGCGGGCGAGTTTGGCGCGCTCGGCATCGCTTTCGGCGTCGAGGCCGGTCGGGCTGTAGTCCGCCATCTTCCCGGAAACGCGCACCACGTCCGGCAGCAGGTGGGTGCGGATGACGGTCTGCCCGTCCGACACGCGGGCGACGTAGTTCTGGAGAAACTGGAGGTGGGCGTCGAAATACGCCGCGTCGTGCGGCAGTGGATCGATGCGGGTGGCCAGCGTATCGAACAGGGGCGCATCGAAGGTGCCGTTGCCCGTCGTGAACCGTGTGGTGTCCGGCTGGAATTCCACGCGGAGCACGACGAGGTCATACGCCGGCGCCGCCGGCCGCCGCGGCGACTGCGCCGAAGCCGGGAGGATAAAAATCGACAGGCATAAAAAAAGAAGGGGGCCTGCGAAGACCCCGCCAGGGTATGCCTTTTTATGCCGAGATAGGCTCATCAACACCGTACAGCCCGCGCCATCGTAAAAAAGCCACCCGGACCCGAGCCAGGATTCGGCAGGAAAGCCATCCCACCAAATCCCGGATCAGGCCCGGGATGACCCGTGATCGTTTACCGCGCGAAGTTCAGCAACAGCGAGAAACGCATGGTATTCGCAAGCGGCGAATTTTCTTCGAGGGCGTAGATGTACGAGAAGTCCACCCCGATGATGTTGTACCGGATGCCGGCGCCGAGCGTGAGGAACTTCCGGTTGCCGTTGTACGGGTTCTCGTAGAAGTACCCCGAGCGGAGCGCGAAGAGGTTGTTGTACCAGTACTCGAGGCCGACGCCGACGGTCATCTGCTCGAACACGCTCAATGTTTCCAGCTCGGCCGCATCGTCCTGGAGGGCGTTGGTGCGCACCTCGATCGGCGACCAGGCGCTGAAGATCGCCTTGTAGAAGGGATCGGCGTTGTTGAGGGAGTCGACCTTGATGAGGTCCTTGTTGAAGTCGTTGACGATGGTGAGGCGGTTGAACTCGTCGAAATCGACGGTGAACGCCCATCCCATACGGATGTTGGTCGGGATCGGGTCCGCCTGCTCGCTATCCGAGTACTGGACTTCGGGGCCCATGTTGGCGAGGTTGAAGCCGGCGGAGAAGACGCCCTTGCTCGCCCCGAGGTTCATCGGGCGCGTGCGGTAGAGGGCGGCGAGGTCGAACGCGACGGCGACGCCGGCTTTCGTCTCCTGCCCCTCGACGCTCGTGCCCGGCGCGAGGTTGGAGTAGATGAAGCGGAGGCTGGTGCCGAGCGAGAGGGTCGGCGTCACCTTGAGGCCGTACGAGATGCCGGTGGCGAGGTCGTAGGAGCGGAACGTGCCCGTGGGGTTGTTCTGGCCGTCGCGGCCTTCATGTTCGCCGAGGAAGAGGTAGGTCACGTGGGCGCCGAAGGTACCGATGCCCGGTACGCTCTTTTTCGCCATCAGGTACTCGTAGAAGAGGCCGGCATTAAACTCCGGCAGCCAGTTCGAGTGCGTGAGGCCGAGTTCGGTGCCTTGCTGGAAGGCCAGGCCGGCCGGATTCCAGAAGTTGGCGCTGGCGTTGTCGGCCAGGGCCACGCCGGCGTTGCCCATGCCGGCGGCGCGGCTATCGGGCTCGATCTTGAGGAACACGACCGCGGCGCCGCCCACCTGCGCCATCGCAGGAACGGTGAGGCCGGCCATCATAATCGTCACAAGAAACGCGCATACCAGGCGAAGAGGGGCTGTCGGAGAGGCCGCGCTGGAAGAATGGGTAGGATTCATGGTCGTCGTTTTTTTAAACATCGAGAAAGAGCGTTTGCCAGAGTGTGCGTCTTTCCTGCCTGAAGGGTGATGCATACGTTTATGATAATATCGCGCCAAACGACCCATTGACGGGATAGATCCCACAATCGGCCAGCGCTACCAGGTTTCGGATTATCGAATGATGGCCAGTTTCTCGATCTGTTCGGAAACGTGCCGTTCGCCGTCCTCGCGGTCCATCTCTACGCGGAGTTTGTAGAGGTAGACGCCGGCGGCCAGGGGATCCGCATCTTCGTCGAGCCCATCCCACTCCAGCTGAAAGGGGCCGCCCCCCAGCAGGTCCTCGGTCTCGAGCGTGCGCACCAGCCGGCCCGTGACCGTGTAGATGCGCACCTGCACCTTCGCCAGCGGGTTGCCGGCCTGGTTGTGCTCGAACACGAAGCGGGTGAGCCCGGCCGTCGGATTCGGATAGGTAAATACGTTGCGCAGGACGAGGTCCTGCTCGTCGGCGACGATGTAATCCAGCGTCGCGGTGTTGGAGTTATTGAGCACGTCCCACGCGCGGAGCGAAAGCGTGTTGAAGCCCTGCTCCTGTTCGGTCAGATTCCAGGTGACCGTCCCGCGCTGGTACGAGTTTTCGTCGCTCTGGAAGGCGTTGCCGATATCGACGGCATTCGCCTCGTCGCCGTTGATCACGAGGAGCATTTCATGCCCCACGCCGGCGCCCACCGTATTGATGCCGCTCTCATCGAAGAGCCGGACGATCAGCTGGGGGCTGGCGTTCGTGAGGCCGCCCGACACGAAGGTGGTGTCGTTGAGGAAGAGCGAAAGTTCGGGGCCGCGGCTGTCGTTCGGCGGGTTGTCCGACGTGCCGCCCACGATCACGTTCTCGGTGAAACCGAGCGCCTGTTCGGTACCCGAGGCGGCGTAGACCGAGATGCGGCCGGCGGCGTTGCTGTACGAGATGTCCTTGGGCACGACGAATACGGCCTGGTAACGCCCCTGTTTGGCCTGCACCTGACCGCGCCAGAGCAGGTCTTCCCGGACGGTGTAATAGGGTCGGGGCATCCAGCGCTGGTCCGCGATATCGACCTGGCGCTCGGCATCGAACACGCTGAGGACGACCTGTCCGTCGAACGAGGCGTCGAGCTGGCCGGCTCCATCGAGGATGGTCCCATCGATGGTGACCCGGTCCAGCGCGCGCAGCGGCACCGTCTGCCCGTCGACGGGCTGGCCGTTGACGGTTTCGACGCGCGCCTGGTACCCCGGGATGCCGATGCGCATCGTCGGGTCGCCGAGCAGGTTGAATTTCCGGTTGTTGCCCTGGAGGCCGACCGTCGTATTCTTGGTGATGCGCAGGATGTCGCCGAGCCGGCGCGGCTGGCCATTGGCGTCCAGCTGGAACATCTCCTGCGTAAGCCGGCGATTGAGGCCCACATTGAGGCTCGTCGAATCCGGGCTGGTATAAACGAGGCGCACGGTCGTCAGCAGCGCGACGGCGCCGCCGTTCGGATTGAGCAGCAGCGTCTCGGCGCCGCTCTGGAAGCCGGCGAGGTCCCACCAGCCAAACGAACAGGTGGCCGTGACGAAGATGGCCAGCCGGTCGGCATTGTCGAGCGCCTCGGCATCCTCGCGGGTGAAGATCGACTCCTGCGCGAGGCCTTCCTCGCCGCCGTGGCCGCTGTAGTTGACCACGAGGGTGCCTTCCTTCAGGGCGTTGATGATCTCGTTGCGCGCCTCGGGAATCTTGAAGCCGTTCCGAAACACGCGCTGGAACGACGACGCGTAGATCTTGCGGACATTGACGTTGGCGTAGCGGTCCTTCACCAGCTCCGCCACGACGTCCGCGTTCTGCAGGTGCAGGTCGGCATCGTTTTGCGTACCGGAGAGCCCCGTCGGGCCGTCGTCCGCCAGGAAGGTGTAGACCGACCGCCAGGAGCCGTATGTTTCGGGATCCTCGTAGCGCTTGACCTTCTCGAGTACGTTCTGCGCATCGGCCTCCGTCTGTACCGGGAAACGGCCGATGCCGATATCCACGCGTTCGACGATTGCGCCGCGAGGCGCCGGCGAGCTGAACGTGTCGTACGGCCAGAGCCCTTCGTCCGGATCGAGCAGCCCGAAATAGTCGTCGCTGGTGTACGACTTGTCCGGCACGAGTGAATCCTCGGCCTCGTAGGGCGGGATCCAGTTGGTGTTTTCGAGACGCTCGCCGCCGAGTCCGCGGTAGTTGTAATGCCCGTCGCCGTAGAAAAGGACGTATTGCAACCGCTGCCCGTCGGTCGGCGCACGGTCGTAGAGGAAGCGGATGTAATCCCGCGCCGCGCGCATATCTACCAGGCCGCCCGAAAATTCGTTGTAGATCTGCTCGATCTGCGTCACCAGCGTCGGGATGCCCTGCGCCGAGCGCCGGGCGGCCAGCTCGTCGGCGTAGGGTTTGAAGAGGGCCGGCGTGATGATCAGGAAGCGCGGCGAGGCCGCCTCGGCGTGCAGGTTCTGGGTGGGCACGGTGACGGCGGCGCCGGCATCGAGCGGCTCGGCCACGGTTTCCACGAAGGCGATCAGTTCGCGCGGACGCGCGCCGTCGGCCACCTCGATCTGGGCGAGGTAACCCGAGCCTTCAGCCTGGACGGCCAGGCGCTGGATCGCGGCCGGATCGGTGACATCCCACACCTGGGGTTCAGACGAAAATCCGGACAGCACGAACTCGAACCGGCCCGACTGGTTGGCCGGCGTCACGAAACGCACGCGCCCGTTTTCAGCGGTGAGCCGCTGCGGATAAAACACGCGCAGCCAGTCGAGTGCCGCCTCGGGCGAGTTCGACTGCGGCTGCAGGGTCATCGACAGCGAAAGCGGCGCGCCGGCATCGAGCGTCTGCTCGAAATCGACCGTCGTCAGCAGCGCGGACGGCGTCTCCTCGCCGGGACGGACGGCGCCAGTCAGCGCCTGGGCGAGTCGCACGCTGCCGGCATTAAAATAGGCGAACGCAGAGGGATTCGATTTGATGGCGACCTGCGCCGTGTACTGCACGAGTCCGCCCGCAAACCCGGGGGCCTGCACGCTGGAGAGGATATCCAGCCGGCCGGTCGGACTGATCGGGCTGCTCAGCCAGGTGAGTCCGCTGCCGTTCTGCTTGCTCCAGTTGAAGTCGTCGAAATCGACGAACAGCCGGCCTTCCACCTGATCGAGCCGTTCGGCGTCGGGATAGGCCGGGAAAGCCCCGGCGTCCACGCGCTGCCCATCGCCGCTGGACACCTTGAGGAAATACGCATTTTCATTGGAGAACGGATGGACGTAATGCGCCCATCGCGCCGTCTCCTCGTTGATGCGCCATCCGCTCGGCGCCGCGCCGTAAAAAAGCAGCACATCGTTGTCCCCGAACGAGCCGTCGCCTCCGCCCCGGACGAACACCGGGTTCTCGACGAGGTCGGCCGCGCGGGGCGCCGCGTTCAGAGCCGGCACCGGCGCGCCGCCGTTGCCGTAGATCTTGATCTGATTGGGCTCGATGGTCGCCGGGTTGAGCCCGAGGCCGGCCAGAAAGGCCCGGTCGATCTTGTAGATGCCTTCCTCGGTGATAGGGATGCGGTAGACCGTGCCATCGGCCAGTACGCTTTGCTCGACGGCGACCTGCGCATTGCGCACCGCGCTCACCTGCCGGGCATTGGCTGCCGCATCGCGGTAGCGGACATCGATGCGGACGCGGCGGTAGCGGCGTAGCACCTGGGCGTCTTCGTCGTACTGGACGAGCTGCACGCGCAGCGAGGCGGTCGGGCGTTTCCGGTAGACGCCGAGGGCTTCGGCAGCGGCCGTCGGTTCGGCCAGTGAGGTGCGCAAGGCGGGCGAGGCGTCGCCGGCCGGCAACGCGATCTCGTCAAAATCAGAGGAGACAACCTGCACGTCCGGCAGCGCCATCGACGGGAGCGTGAGGAGGTCGGAGTCGCTGAAGAGCCCGCCGGCGATCGCGGAGGCCACGGCAGACGTGAGCGATGTGGCGCCGAGGCTGTCGAGGGTGACCTTGAGCGAGCGGTTCCACGCGGCGTTGACTTCGATCGTCAGCCCGTTGGCGCGCTCCTCGACAACCCGAAAGGACGCATCTTGCCCGCGCGCGGACAAAAACGCCATCGAAGCGAAAAGGATAACGAACGCTATGAAGCGGCCCTGAGCCAAAACCATCGAAATTCCTTGCGTTACGCTCCTCGGCGCGGCGAGCCTGTAGGCGGTACGTGCCGTGCAGAAAGGAGTAGCTGTTACGTAGCGGACACAACGGCGCGGTTTCGTCCGCGCAAGTTAAACTAATTTCGTAACAGAATGATTTCGATAGGCGGGTAGCGTAGGAAGGCGTGGTATTTCGAGCGGCCGCACCAGCGGGAAAGCGTACCGCACTGTCAATTATGAGGCTAAGAACACCATGTCGGGAGTCAGGTTCCAAAGCCGAAGAACCCGGGACCCGGGGCGTATCAGGGAGTATCGGCCGACTTCGCGGACAACTCAAGCCCGGAGTTGGCGATCGTCTCTTTCATGCGGACGATGCGCTGCAAATCCGTGTGCAGCCGGCGGCTCGATTCTTCCACATCGCGGAGCGGCGCCATCAGGTCTTCATCCAGCTGCATCTGCCGACCGATCTCGATGAGCAGTTGCGCGTTGCCGGACAGGATCGAGAGCGGATTGTTGATGTCGTGATAAAACGACGACAAGCCTTTCCGGGTCTGCGTCAGCAGCTGCGCTTGCTCGTACTCCCGTCGTACCATCAACCCCAGCCTGCGGAGGATGCGGCGGTACAGCACGCTTTCGAGATGGATGCGGACCGTGTCGTCGGCGACGGCGGCACCGGCGACGGCCGGCACGACCGTCAGGCGTTCGATGCCGCCCTCGAGCTGCGGCCCGGAGGGCTCATCCGAGAGGGCCACCACATCCGTGTCCATCCAGAACGCCTCCCCCAGCGCGTCCAGGTTATCGAGGTCTGCTCCCGGCATACGCGCGTCGACCAGGACGGCATCCACCGCGCGCTGGCTGAAGAGCGCGGACAGCGCATCGAGATCCCGCACGGTCACGGTGGTCTTGGCCAGATGCGCGTGTTCGCAGACGGCCACATACCGGGCCGCATCACGCGCCGGCGCGAGGATCACCAGCGTATCGGCGCCAAAAATACCCGGTTCGTCCATCGTAACGACTGGGGCAGGAAGTTCTGCCATAAGAAAACGCTCCCTTTCGCGGCACGCGAAGGCGTTGGAGAGGTACAGAAGAATGGAGGGTCGTCCAGACAAACGACGGCCCGCATGAACGGCTCAGAAAGCGTCGAGCCGGCGTGGGGCCTCCACCACTACGCCGGCATCGGTTCGTTTGAGGCTGCTGATCTCGACGACGGGGTCGTGCTCGTAAAAGAGACGCCACCCGCCGGCCTCGGCTTCGTCAAGAAATGCCGCTTTCTCCCGAATAGTTTCCATCGGAAACAGATCGTACGCCATATTCCATGCCGGCGCCAGGTGCGCCGACGTCGGCAGCAGGTCGGCCATATGCACCAGCGTCTCCGCGCCGGTGCTGACTTTCACCAGCTGCATCCCCACCGTGTGCCCCTCCACGGGTAGCACCTCGATGCCGGGCAGGATCTCCGTCCGCCCGTCGAGAAACGCCAGCTGGCCGGATGCGCCGAGGGGCTCGAGGTTTTCGGCGAGGAAGGAATTGCGCTCCCGCACGTTGGGCGTCTTCGTCCACTCCCAGTGCCGGCGCTGCACGTGATGCGTGGCGCGGTCGAACACGATCTCAAGCCGGTCGCCGCTGTGCCGCGTCGAGCCGCCGCAGTGATCGAAATGCAGGTGCGTGAGGATGACATCCGTGACGTCGCGGGCCGTGAAGCCGGCGTGCCGGAGCGCGTCGTGGAGTTCGTACGTCTCCTGATCGACGGCGTAGATGTCCCTGAACTTCGCGTCGTATTTATCGCCCAGCCCATTGTCCACCAGCACGAGCCGGTCGCCGGCCTCGATCAGCAGACAGCGCATGTGCATGGGGATGCGGTTTTTCGCATCGGCCGGGATCTTGCGTTCCCACAGCGGTTTCGGGACGATGCCGAACATGGCGCCGCCATCCAGCGCAAAGCGGCCGGTTTCTATCGTGTGCAGGGCAAAGGGTCCGAGTTTCAGCATCCGTTCTATCGTCCGTATCCGCGAGTGGGTAGCTTCATGCCATCGCAGGGATTCCGTTGAAGCCTGCGTTTGCCGTTCCAGGCGGCCTGTATCCTGTCCAGGGCTTTTTTGTCTTTATCATTGCACGTCGATCCTCGAACCGTTCTCCGCATCCGGCAGGATTTCCGTGCACGCCGTTACAGTTCACCCGAGGGAAAATCCTTGAAGTGGCCGTTGCTCTGGACTTTTTTGCGCACGTCCTCGACCTGTTCGACCTGCGGGATGAGGGACTCCAGATGGCGCGTCAGGAAGTGGATGCGTTCGTTCTCCGTCAGCATCTCCAGCACTTCCTGTTTTTGATCCAGGTTCAGGCCGGCGTTGTGGGCGATGAAGTACGAGATGCCTTCGTCGCTTTCGTACAGGTACGGACGTACGGTGCGGCCGGCCAGTTCGAGCAGCCGCATGTGCTGCGTGATCACCCGCTCCCGAAGATCCACCCGTAGCGGCTCCCGCGGCTCGACCACCGTCTCCACCCGGCCCTGCAGATACGCCCGGTCGTCGAATAGCTCCCGCACGCGAAACCGTTTTTCCCCCACCACCACGATGTCCATCCGGCCGTCTTCGTAGCGGGTCGGTACATTGCTGATCCGCGCCGTGCACCCGATCTGGGCCATCTTGCCCTCGCTCGTGTACACGATGCCGAACGGCAGGTCCGTTTCGAGACAGTCGGCCACCATCTCGCGGTACCGCGGCTCGAAGATGTGCAACGAAAGCTGCTCGGCCGGATAAAGCACCATGCCGAGCGGAAATAACGGTATTGTAAACTCCTGAGCCATGTCAATTCGCACGTGACCGATGGCCATCCTATGAGCCAGCCGGCATAGTGTTTCACCCGCGCGTTCAGTCCATGCGGCGCAAGGCGACATAGCCGGCGGCGGCGAGCACGCCCATCCCGATCGCCACCCCCCATCGGAGCAGCAGCAGCCCGCCGATCCCGAACATCAGCCCGAAAAGTAGCGCCAGCGCCGCGGCGGACTTGAGCAGCATCGGCTGAAGCGGCTGCGCCGGCCGGAGACCATACTGCGCGCGAACCGCCTTCCATCCCGGACCGGGCGGCTCGATGGATTCGCAAAAGGCGCGGAGCGTCGCGTCGGTCTCGGGCGGGGTGAGATACATCACGGATACCCAGATCACCGTGGTGACGCCGGTGATGACCAGCAGCCGGAGCCCGAAATCCGCGATGATGAGGTCCGGCACGAGCGTCGTCACGAGGCCGATCGCGACGCCGGCGAGCATGGCGGCCAGTTCGGCCGAGGCGTTGATGCGCCACCAGAACCAGCGCAGGATGAGCACCATGCCCGGCCCGGTGCCCATCGCGATGACGAGCCGGAAGACGTCGAGGATGCTCGTCGCGTAAAACGCCGCGGCGGCCCCCAGGGCTGTGATGAACAGCGACGCCCAGCGTCCGAAGACGACCAGTTCACGCTGCGTGGCGTCGGGCTTCACGAAGCGCCGGTAGAGGTCGTTGACGAGGTACGAGGCCCCCCAGTTGATCTGGGTGGAAACGGTGCTCATGAAGGCCGCGAGGAGCGAGGCGACGGCGACGCCGAGGATGCCGGCGGGCAGATAGTCCAGCATCAACTTCGGATAACCCAGCTCCCGATCCGCCAGATCCGGATAGATGATGAGCGCCGCCAGCGCCACCAGGATCCAGGGCCACGTCCGCACCACGTAATGCATGATCACGAAAAGCCACGACGCCTTTTCGGCCTCGGCCTCGCTGCGGGACGCCGCGAGGCGCTGGATGAACTCGCCCCCGCCGTCGGAGCGCCGGAAGGTCCACCACTGCAGCAGCGTGTAGGCCATGAACGTCGAGAACGAGATGCCGGCGGTGGCGCTCCACACGAGCCGCCACGCCGACGTCGGATCCCAGGTCAATGGCACGAACGAGAGCACGTCGAACGCCGTCGCCGCCTGCGCGCGCGCCGCCAGCTGCGCCAGCCCGCCCACTTCCGGACTCCCGATCGCGTACACGGCCACCGCCAGCGCCCCGAACAGCGCCAGCGCGAACTGAAAGAAATCGGTCGCGACGACGCCCCAGAGCCCGGAAAAACCGGTATAGGCGAGCACGAGCACCGAGATGCCGATCACCGTTAGCAGCTTGGGGTCCATCCCCAGGATCTGCTCCTCCGCGCTGAACCCGAGGCCCTCCCAGATGCCCAGCGTGCCCACCACCTTGACGGCGGCCAGCATGATGTAGCCGATCCCGATGCAGTTGATGGGCACGGCGAACAGAAACGCCTTGGTGCCGCGCAGCACCGACGCCGGCTTCCCGCCGTAGCGCCGCTCGATCAGTTCGGCATCGGTGATGATCTCACTCCGCCGCCACAGCCGGGCAAAGACGTAGATCAGGACGACATGCCCGATCCCGAACGCCCACCACTCCCAGTTGCCGGCGATACCGCGGGTGCCCACCACGCCGGCGACGTACAGCGGCGTGTCGATCGAAAACGTCGTCGCCGCCATCGAGGTGCCGGCGAGCCACCAGGGCAACGAACGGCCGGACACGAAGAACTGCTCGATCGATTGCGAGCCGCGCCGCGCGAGGTAGATGCCGATGCCGAGCGTCGCCGCCAGGTACACGGCCACGACGATCCAGTCGAGGAGGACCATAAGCGCCTACTGGATGCCGGCGCTCATCTCCAGCATCCGCTCGATGGACACGAGCGCCCGCTTGCGCAGGTCCTCGTCCATCGTCAACTCGGGCTGCTCGTATTTCAGACAGAGATACAGCTTTTCGAGCGTGTTGAGGCGCATGTGGGGGCACTCGTTGCAGCTGCAGCCGTTGTCCGGCGGCGCCGCGATGAAGGTCTTCTCGGGGTAGGCCTTCTCCATCTGATGCAGGATGCCGGCCTCGGTCGCGACGATGAACGTGTCCTTGTCGCTCTTGCCGGCGCGGCGCAGGATCGCCGTCGTGGAACCGATGAAGTCGGCATGCCGCAGAACGGCTTCCTCGCACTCGGGGTGCGCGAGCACCTCCGCTTCGGGGTGGCGGACCTTGAGCTGGACGAGCTTCTGCTCGCTGAACACCTCGTGCACGATGCACACGCCGTCCCAGATGAGCATGTCGCGCCCGGTCTCTTTCGCCAGATAACGCCCCAGGTTGCGGTCCGGCGCGAAGATGATCGGGGTCGACGCCGGAATCTGGCGGATGATGTGCTCGGCGTTGGAGGAGGTGACGATGACGTCGCTCAGCGCCTTCACGCCGGCGCTGCAGTTGATGTAGGACACCACGAAATGATCGGGATGCGCCTTCGTGAACGCCTCGAAGGCATCCGGCGGGCAGGAGTCGGCCAGCGAGCAGCCGGCGTTGAGGTCGGGCAGGATGACCTTTTTGTCCGGGTTGACGATCAGCGCCGTCTCGGCCATGAAGTGCACGCCGGCGAACACGATGATGTCGGCGTCCGTATCGGCCGCCTTCCGGGCCAGCCCGAGCGAGTCGCCGATGTAGTCGGCGATGTCCTGGATGTCGGCCTCCTGGTAGTAGTGCGCGAGGAGGACGGCATTTTTCTCCTTCTTCAGCCGCTGGATCTCGGCCACGAGATCGAGGGTAGGGTCGATTTCCTGCGCGACATACCCCGCGCTGAGGTCGAGTACCGGAATCTGGAGCATCTGGACGGTGGCGTTGGTGAGGTTGGCGGGTCTCGCGGGGTTTAACTCGGGGTGGCGCGGAGAGGTTCGGCGGCGACCTGCTCCCCCATTCACGCGCCGTGGCGACGGGAATAAATATTTATCCTTCAAAGTGAAACATAAACCATGGACCTCACTGTATATGTTTCACTATAAATAGATAACCAAGCCAATGAACCTCCTCACCCGCCCGGAAGAGTTCGTGATGCTCGCCATCTGGAAGCTCCAGGACAGGGCGTACAGCCTCCCGATCCGCAAACAAGTAGCCGACAGCACCGGCATCGACTGGTCGCTCAGTTCGATCTACACACCGCTGGACCGGCTCACCAAAAAGGGACTGCTCACGTCCTACCTCACCGACCCCCTGCCCGAACGAGGCGGCCGGCCCAGGCGCATTTATCAACTCACCCCGGAGGGCCGCAAGGCGCTGCTATCCATCCGAACCGTCGAGCAATCGATGTGGGCGGGCATCACCGGACTTACGGCGGAAGGAAACTGACATGCACCAACACGAACACCGCACCCCCCCTCGGCTTGCCGCCGCCATCCTGGGCTGGCTGCTCAGGGAGCATACGGACACGGCGCTGGGCGACTACGAGGAGTATTTCAACGAAATCGCCGCGGCCTCCGGCGTGGCGCGGGCACGCTGGTGGTATCGCGGACAGGTCGTTCGCCTGATACCGGACCGGCTGTTCGAAAAAGCGTTCTGGAACGGGGTGATGCTCAAGAATTATCTCGTTCTGGGCGGGCGCAATCTGAAAAAGAACAGGCTCGCCTCGACGATCAACCTCGTAGGCCTCGCGGCCGCTATCGCCTGCACGATCACGCTTTTTTTACTGATGCAGGTGATCGGTGAACTCGACGGGTTCCACGAGAACGGCGATTTGATCTATCTGGTGGGGCATACCGTCGAGCAGACGGACGGGACGCGAAGGCTAGGCACCGCGCCGGTTGCACTCGGGCCGGTACTGGCTGCCGACTTCCCCCAGATCGCGCGCAGTGTTCGTTTCACGGAGACCTCCGCGCAGGTACGCTCGAACGGTACGGCCTTCCAGGAGACGATCGGTTTCGCCGACGCCGGCTTCTTTGAGCTGCTCACGTTCCCGCTCGCCGAGGGGAGCCCTGCCGCGCTTACCGAACCCAACGCGATTATCATCAGCGCCGAAATGGCCCGCAAATACTTCAGGGGCCGAGATGCGATGGGTCAGGCGCTCGAGATCACGTTCGAGGGCGGACGGAGCGAGATGCTCGTGGTGAAAGGCATTGCCGAACCGTTCCCGACCAGCGCCCGGTTCACCTTCGACTTCCTGGTGGGCTTCGATCACCGCGATGCCTACGGCGCCGGCGGCGAAACCGACTGGGCCCGCTTCTCCGACGCCACGTTCATCCAGATTCCTGAACCCGACGACGCGCCTGCCATCGAGGCGCAACTGAACCGGTACATCGACCGGCAACATCAGGCCAACCCGGCCTGGCAGGTCCAGTCGTATTTCCTGGACAACATCAACCACCCGGACCTGATCCGGGCCTGGGAGACCGAGCATCGGGCCATCATCGCGCCCCCGATCTGGGAAATGGCCGGCATCGGACTGGTCGGCGTCCTGGTGTTATTGATCTCGTGCATCAATTACATCACCATCTCGCTCGGCTCCGCCGCCCGCAGGCTCAAGGAAATCGGCATCCGCAAGACATCGGGCGCCGAAAAACGCCAGCTCGTCGCCCAGTTCCTCGCCGAGAACCTCGTCCTCTGCTTTCTGGCCCTGGTGGCCGGCGCCTTCCTGGCCGCGACGGTGCTGATCCCGTACATGAACGGCCTCATCGCCATGCAGGTGCGCATCGACGTGCTGCACAACGCCGGGTTCTGGGTATTGATGGCCGGCCTGCTCGCGTTTATCGCGCTCGTTTCGGGGGCCTATCCCGCCTTCTACATTTCCTCCTTCCAGCCGGTCGAGATTCTGCGCGGCAAACAAAAGCTGGCCGAAAAGAAAGGCCTCAACCGTGTGCTGACCACCACCCAGTTCGTGCTTACGATCATGACGATCTGCGTCGCCTTCATCATCACGTCGCTCGACGATACCTTGACGGGCGGCGACTGGGGGTATGACGAAGAAGCCCTCCTCGTGGTGCCGCAACTGAATCCGGAGCAGTTCACGCGGATGGCCAACGACCTTGCGCAGATCGCGTCCATCCAGCAGATCGCCGGCGCGACAGATCACATCGGCGCCTCGCGCAACACGATATCCGTTTCGGTGAACGGGGAAGAAAGCGAGGCGCTCTACTACAGGGTGGGTCCATCGTATCTCGCCACCATGGGTGTCCGGCTCGTCTCCGGAAGGCTGTTCGAGGACACCTTCGCGGCCGACAGCGCCACATCGGTCGTGGTGAATCGCACCCTCGCGCGCCAGCAGGGTTGGGCCGACCCGGTCGGGCAACAGGTGCGCTTCGACGAGCGCGCGTATACGGTCGTCGGGATGGTGGACGACGTGCTCATACATCCGCTTGGCGGGACCGCGCAGCCTGTCCTGTTTGGCCTTTCGGAGAGTGACAGGCCGGAATTTATGGTGCTTCGGGTGGACCCCGGCGAACGCGGTCGCGTCGCCGGCATGCTGCGGGAGCGCTGGGAGCAGCAATTCCCCGAGGTCGCGTTTTCCTATTATCCCCAGACGGCCGTCTTCGAAGAGTTCGATTTCATGATCCGGGTATTTTCCCGCTTCATCGGTTCCATCGCGGCGTTTGCCCTCTTCATCTCCTGCATGGGGCTTTTCGGGGTAGCCTCCCAGCGCGCCACGCTCCGCATCAAGGAGGTCGGGATCCGCAAGGCGATGGGCGCTTCCGCCACGCAGATCGTGTTCCTCGTGAACCGGGGCTTTCTCGTGATGCTGGCGATCGCAACCCTGATCGCCACGCCGATTTGTTATGCCGGCATGAGCCTGTTCGTGTCCGTCGCTCCCGTCGACATCCCGCTCGATCCAGCGCCCTTCGTATGGACGAATGCGCTGGTCTTCCTGCTGGCCGGCCTCACGCTGTCCATGCAGACGCGCGCGCTGGTACGCGTGAATCCCGCACACGTGTTGCTCTACGGATGAACTCGGGGCCACGCGCATGAGGGCGTGCGAATGACCCTACGTTGCACTCGGCCGTTTCGTATGTTACAACGCGCGGCCGGCGCTGCACGTGGGTCGTGCAATCCCTCTTCCAACCCGGGTCTTCGGAAAAGCCGACATGACGATCCGCATCCTGCGCCTATCGGCGCTCGTGATGGCATGCCTCGTTGTCTGTGCGCCTGACGACGCCGGCGCGCAATTTCGCGTGACCTGGATGGATATCGGCGAGATGCACAGCTTCTATTCCGAAGCAGGAGCGCATTCCGAAGGGGTTTCCGGAAATCGTAGTCTCGAATGGCCGGCCATCCTGCGCGGATCGGCCCACTATCGCGCCAAGGCGTACTGGATCGGACTGAAGAACTGGACCGATGCCACGGGACGTACCTGGGATTATCGGGTCGCCCGCATCGGGCTCCGCGCTCACGGTCATGCCACGTACATCCCGATCGAAACCCGGCTCGTGGCGCGATTCGAGGATACCGACGTGGTCGTTGACGGCGTGCCGTCGTATGTGCATAACAGCCCTTCGACGTTTGACAAGATCACCATCCTGGACGAGGTCGATCCAGAACTTCCGGCCGACCGTGTGCTCTATCAACGGTATCGCTCCATCCTGGGGATAGAGACCGAACGCCGGGTGTACGCCTATGCCAGCGAGTGGCATGACGACTACCACATCATCCGCCGGCGCATGATCAATAACGGCAATACCGACGCCGATCCCGCGATCGAACTGCCGGGCCAGTCGCTTCATGACGTGCTCTTCACCAACATGTATCGCTGGGTGGGCCGAGAACAGGCCGCAGACCATGGCTCAAACGGACAGCTCTGGGGCAAATTCACCATGATCGATATCGTCGGCGACGGACACCAGGAATACCCCGTCAACTTCACCGCCATCTACATGTGGGCCGGTTATGACCCCGGATTTGCCTCTGAGTTATGGGACAACCTGGGAAGTCCCCTGCTGCGTGTTAGAGGAACGGAAGCCCCCGGCGACACGATCGGCCGGCTGGCGGGGATGTCCATGCCCGGCCGCGTCGTATTACATGCCGACACCTCCCCTTCCAACCGCATCTACGACCCGGCAGTCCAGCCCGTCGCGATCGGCTGGATCGACAACGACGAAGAACTCAACGGCGACTTTCTATCCGAGCGAGACTACTACGAACTGGGGATGCTGACCCGGGAAAATCCCGCTGTTTTTCCCGACGGATCCTCGCGCATGTTCCCTCACCATGCGGATCGGATCGAGCAGCAGGGTACCTTCTGGGCGCCAACGCGGGATGCGGCCTGGGGCCGGTCCGGCGGTTTTTCCCCGCTGTTTACGTACGGTCCGTACCAGATGGCGTTCGGGGATACGCTTGAGATCGTCGAGGCCGAAGGCGCCGCCGGGCTGAGTTATCAAGCGGCCACTGAAATCGGCGTTGCCTATAAAAACAGTGGACTCGACGACGCGCTCCGTATCCCATACGACGCCAACGGCGACGGCGTCATCGCGGACATCCCGTGGGACTACGATGTCTACAAAAACGGCAGCGAACTGCAAACAAAGAACCAGTGGGTGATGACGGAGCGCGATTCGCTGTTCCAGATGATGTACCGTGCGCGAGACGTCTGGAACGCCAGCGCCGGCATGACCAGCTATCCAATCGTCGAGCCCCCCAGACCTCCACGACGGTTTGAGATCACGGGGCATCCCGATCGGATCGAGCTACGCTGGGAGCCGATGCCGGGGGCCGTCGACCCAGTGCAATGGGACGTGTACCGGACCAGCGATTATGTCGACAAGTTGCCCTATACGCAGATCGCCGTCCTGCCCGGCTCCGCCCGCTCGTACGAGGATACCGGCGTCATCCGCGGCGTCGACTATTATTATTTCCTGCAGGCGGTCGGCCCTGCTAACCCGGTGGACGCATCGGGCATCGCCGGCACGCCCGGCGGAATCCCCCTCAAGAGCGGTCGTTACTTCACGCAGAGTTATCTCCCGGCTTCGCTCGTGCGTTTTCCGGGTGCGCAGGTGTCGGACTTCCGGATCGTCCCCAATCCCATGAATCTTGCTTCCGATGCATCCCTGCGGATCGTCCCGGATGGCAACCCGACGCGAGGCATGGTCGAATTTCTCGACATTCCGGGGCACTGCACCATCGCGATCTACACCGAAGTCGGCGAACTGGTGCGGCGCATCGAGCACACCGACGGCAGCGGCAATGCATTCTGGGACATGACCACCTCCTCCCGGCAAGCCGTCGTGAGCGGGATCTACCTCGTTCGTGTCGTGGATAACGACACGGGTGCCACCAACGTCAAGAAGCTGGTCGTGATCTTGTAACTGATGTTTCAGACCGACCAGGTAGGCAGGGCAATCGCATGCTCTTCTAACGTGAGCATCTCCCGGTGCGGGAGTATGGGGGTGTGAGAGGTTCTGCGGTAAAAATGCCCCATGCACCCAAACTCCCATACGCTTCTCACGGCCAGCGCGAGAATGCGATTGCCCGGACCAGGTTGCCCCCTCGATTGATCTTATCAATTCAATTCCCGATCGTATAGCCGTTCCAGCCCCACGACCCAGGCCGTTCCATGCAGACGACTCAGCCGAACGCTACCCTCCTCGCCGGCTTCCTGCTGGCGCTCACGCTCTTCGCCGTCCCCGCACGCGCCCAGAACGCCGAACAACCTGCCGGCTGGACGACGCAGCAGGATCATCAGCACATGATGGAGCAGCTCGGCATCACGGCGCTGCGCCCCGGCCCCAACGGCCGCGCTGCCGCCGGCGAGCCGAACGCGGCGAACTACGACCCGGCCGTCGCCACCCCCTACCCCGATCTGCCGGAGCTGCTCGTCATGAAGGATGGCCGCCGCGTGACGACGCCCGAGATGTGGTGGAACGAGCGCCGGCCGGAGATCGTCGCCGATTTCGAGCGGGAAATCTACGGCCGCATCCCGGCCCATGTGCCGGCGGTCACGTGGCGCATCGTGGCGGAAAAGACCGACGGCGTGGTGGGCGGCATCCCGGTGTACGGCCGGCAGCTCCTCGGGCAGGTAGATAATACGTCCTACCCGGCCGACACGGTGCAGATCGAGATGACGCTGGTGACGCCGCGGGACGCCGCCGGCCCGGTCCCGGTCCTGATGATGTTCGGCTTCCGCCGCAGCCTCGAGCTTCCGCAAACGCCGGAAGAGGCGGCGAACGACGACCGACCGTCATTCCCGACGCCGCCCAACGGCGCGCCGCCGTCCACCGAGCAGCTCATCGCCGCCGGATGGGGCTACGCCGTCGTCAGCCCGTCGAGCATTCAGGCGGATAACGGCGCCGGCCTGACCCGCGGCATCATCGGCCTCGTCAACAAGGGGCAGCCGCGCCGGCCTGACGACTGGGGGGCGCTCCGGGCCTGGTCGTGGGGCGCCGCCCGCGCGCTCGACTACCTGGAGACCGATCCCACCGTCGACGCGCACAACGTGGGCATCGAGGGGGTGTCGCGCTATGGCAAGGCCGCGCTCGTCACGCTGGCCTTCGAGCCGCGATTTCGCATGGGACTGATCGGCTCGTCGGGGAAGGGCGGCGCAACCTTGCACCGCCGCAACTTCGGCGAGGCGGTCGAGAATCTCACGGGATCGGGCGAATACCACTGGATGGCCGGCAACTACCTCAAGTACGGTACCGAGGCCTCTTCCTTCGGGCGGATGGATGCGAGCGACATGCCGGTGGATAGCCACATGCTCATCGCCCTCTGCGCCCCGCGCCCCACCTTCATCAGCTACGGCATCCCCGAGCAGGGCGACGCGCTCTGGCTGGATCAGCAGGGCAGCTATACGGCCACCGTAGCCGCCGGCCCGGCATTCCGGCTCCTCGGCGCGCGCGATCTCGGCGTCGCGGAGGACTACCGCACGGCCCCGATGCCGCCCATGCAGACCGCGCTCACGGACGGCGAACTGGCCTGGCGCCAGCACAACGGCGGCCATGAGGACCGATCCAACATGAAGTTTTTCCTGGAATGGGCGAACCGCTTGATCGGCCACACCCCACCGAAGCCCTGAGCGCATTCCCCACTGCATGCGCCGGTGCGTTCGCCGGCATCATAGGGCGCACGCGTTTATTCCGCAGCCACCGCACGCCTGGCGGCCTCGGCCCTGCGCCGGCGCCAGGCGGCGAAACGCCGGAGCGATAGCGCTGCGCCGGTATAGGCGAGCAGGATCGTGCCGAGCGTCACCAGCCCCGCCAGCGTCTGCCCCCAGAATCCGAGCACCTCGCCCGTGTGCGCGAACCGCAGGATCGCGCGCCACTTCCCGCCGGACGTACCGGCCTCGAAGCCCCGGTAGCTCACCTCCGAGCCGGTGGCGCGATCGATTTCCATCTGCGCCTGCATCTGCGGCTGCCCGCCGGTGCCGGCGTTGAGCGACAGGCGGATCGTCTCATCCGAGGCCGACGGCACGTTGAGCGTCAGCGTGCGCCAGGCCGGCATACGCCGCTCGGCGGGGGCCAGCAGGACATTCAGGTCGCGATAGGAGGCCTCCTCCATGTGAAACGGCGCCGCCGCGGCCTGCTCGCCCGTCCCGCCGTCCGGCCGCGGTGCGGGAGGAGGCCCCGGAGGGGCGCGGCGCACCGGCGGCTCCTCCCCGTTGAGCGTATAGACGAGGTTGCTCGCCCAGGGATACGCTATCACGACGCCCGACACCACGATGATAAACAGCGGAATGAGCGACCAGAAGCCGATCACGTGATGCCAGTTGAAGTCGCGCGCCTTCGGGGAAAGACCGGCTCTGAACCATGTCACGGCGCGCACGGTGTTCTTCCGCCAGTTCTTGGGCCACCAGAGCCAGAGGCCGCTCAGGACGAGGAATAAAAACCCGAGATTGGCGCCGTCGACGATGGCTTTGAACGTCTCGCGGCCTTCGCCTTCGGCCGCCATCCATCGGTGCCAGTGCTCGACCGACTCAAAAAAGGCCCGAAGATCGGGCTTCGCTCCGCCCAGCACCGCCCCCGTATACGCATTCACGTACAGCGTCTTCTCGCGCCCGTACGAGACGGTCGCCGGCTTCTCCGAATCCGCCTGCCACGTCACCGACCCCGGCAGCGCCCCTTCCGACGCCGCTAGCATCGCCAGCAACTCACCGGCGCCCAGCCGGGCCATGCCGGCCTCCGGAGCCGAGGCATCCATGTCCCGCGTATCGGCCCAGGCGACCAGCTGGCGCTCATACGTGAGCAACACGCCGGTAACAGAAAGCATGATGACGATCACCGCAATGGTCAGTCCGACCGTGAGATGGCACCAGAACAGGATCTTGCGCAAACGCTTCATCGAACGCGAGGAGTCTGGGGGTTGATGATCAAGGTTTAAGGATTGGGGTTCGAGGGATCACCGACTTGAACCTTGAACATATATCCTTGAACCCTCCAGCCCTCATCGACGCGCCGGCGCCGGCTGCATTCCATCCCTTTCCGCGTTCTCATCGATCTCATCGAGCTTCGATCACCTTGCGGTCTTCGAGTCGCAGCACCCGGTCCGCCATCTCGGCCAGCGCGGGGTTGTGGGTGACGATGATGAACGTCTGGTCGAACGTGCGGCTCAGATGGATGAGTTCGTGATGCAGGCTCTCGGCGGTCTTCACATCGAGGTTGCCGGTCGGCTCATCGGCGAGGACCAGGCCGGGGCGGTTCATCAAGGCGCGGGCGACGGCGACGCGCTGCTGCTCGCCACCTGAGAGTTCGCCGGGGCGGTGGTGCATCCGCGCGCCCAGGTTGAGGCTGCGGAGCAGTTCTTCGGCCCGTCCGTGGACGTCCTCGAAGGAACGATGCTGGATGAGCGCCGGCATCGCGACGTTCTCGAGCGCCGTGAACTCGGGCAAAAGGTGGTGGAATTGAAAGATGAACCCGATGGCCCGGTTGCGAAAGGCCGCGAGGGCCTCATCGTCTTTTTTGAAGATGTCCTCTCCCTCGAACAGCACCCGCCCGCCCGTCGGGCGATCGAGGGCGCCCAGCATATGCAGCAGGGTGCTTTTCCCCGTTCCGCTTTCCCCGACGACAGCCACCACCTGGCCGCGGTCGACCGTAAAGGATACCTCGTCCAGCACGTGCAACGGCGCGCCGGCCGCCGTTTCGTAGACTTTGCTCAACCGATCGACGACGAGCAGCGGCGTCGCGGGGGCGGCCCGAACGGCGTCGGCATGCGGGGCGGCGTCATCCATGCCGTTCGATCTCATATTTGCCCATCTTGTTGTAGAGATGCGACCGCTGGATGCCGATCGCATCGGCCGTCCGGCTGATGTTCCAGTCGTACAGGTTCAGCTTGTGCTCGATGAACAGCTTTTCCGCCTGATCCCTGAAATCGCTGAACGCTTCGTACTGGTCGAAGAGGCTGGTGATGGACGTGCCTCCGCCGGCGTTGGGTTGGACGTACCGCTGCACGTCGCGCGGCAGGATCTCATCCCCTTCGCTCAGGATGAGGAGTCGCTCGATCACGTTGTGAAGCTCGCGCACGTTGCCGCGCCAGTCGAACTCGGCCAGCAGCTTGAGCGCGGCATCGGAGAAGCGCCGCGCCGGCAGGCCGTTGCGCTGGATGAGGTGCTCGCAGAACTGGGGCACCATCAGCGGGATATCCTCGCGGCGCTCGCGGAGCGGCGGGAGGTGGATGAGGATGACGCTCAGACGGTGATACAGGTCTTCCCGAAACTCGTGGGCATCTATCTGGGCGAGCAGGTCCTTGTTCGTCGCCGCAACGACGCGCACATCGACGGGGATGCTGCGATCCCCACCCACCCGGCTGATGCGATTCTCCTGGAGCGCGCGCAGGACCTTCGCCTGGGCGGAGAGGCTCATGTCGCCGATTTCATCGAGAAACAGGGTGCCGCCGTTCGACTGCTCGAACTTGCCGATGCGCTGTTTCGTGGCGCCGGTGAAAGATCCCTTTTCATGCCCGAACAGTTCGCTCTCGATGAGTTCGCCCGGGATGGCCGCGCAGTTGACTTCCACCATGGGCCCGTCTTTCCGGGGGGATTGATGGTGGATCCACTTGGCGACGAGTTCCTTGCCCGTGCCGGCCTCGCCCGTGATCAGCACCCGCGCTTCCGTCGGCGCCACGCGTTTGATCGTATCCTTGATGCGCTGCATCGCGGGGCTTTCGCCGATGATCGGGAGCAGCCGCGCCTCGTGGTGCTCCACGATGGTCTGGCGCATCCGGCGGTTCTCCTCCTGGAGATTGGCGCGGTCGAGCGCGTTGCGGAGCGTGAGCAGGAGCCGGTTCAGGTCGGGCGGCTTCTCGATGAAGTCAAACGCGCCCAGTTTCGTGGCCTCGACCGCCGTCTCGATGGTTGCATGGCCCGAGATCATCACGACGGGGATCTCCGGCATTTCGGTGCTCATCACCTGCAGCACTTCGATGCCGTCCATCCGGGGCATCTTGACGTCGAGGAGCGCCAGGTCGTAGCGGCCGGCCCGGAGCTTCGCCAGCGCCTTTTCGCCATCTTCCGCCTCGTCCACGTCGTATTCCTCGTATTCCAGAATCTCGCGCAACGTGCGTCGGATGCTGGCCTCGTCGTCGATCACCAGAATGCTAGCGGCAGCCATAACGTGCGGGTTTGCGATGGTCGGATTGCCAGAAACGACAAACGCATAAATCCGGGGAGGATCGATGCGTTTGCGCGACTAAGGTACGCGCCGGAGCGCGAGGATGCGTAAACGGCGCTCGCCGCGGCGCCTCACCCCTTCGCTTCCACGTCCACGCGGGCGAGGTAGTACTCGATCTCCCGGGCCTCGGTGGATTCAGGGAAATCGTCGCTGATGCGCTGGTACATGGCGCGCGCCTTGGAAAAGTTGGCGGCTTTCTCGTAGGCGCGGCCGGCGCTGAGCAGGTACTGCGGCGTCGTGAAATCGGTGGCGAAGGTCGACGCGGCGCGTTCGTAGCGTTCGCCGGCGCGGGCAAAATCACCGGTATTCTCGTAGATCGCGGCTTCCGCCGCATAGGCCGCGGCGCCCAGGACGTTGTCGCGCTTGTCGAAGTCGTCGAAATAGGCCAGCGCCTCCTCGAACTTGCCCTGGCGGTAGAGCGCGTCGCCGGCGTAATAGGCGGCGAGGTTGCCGGCGGGGGTGCCGCCGTACTGACGGGCGACATCGAGCAGGCCGGCGTTCGATTCGTCGCCGTCGAGCGCGGTCTGGTAGTCCGCGCGTTCGTAGGCGCGGACGGCGGCAGCCATGGCCGTCTGGGCCTGATCCGCCTTCTTGTCCTGATACAGGCTGAAGCCGGCGCCGATGATGAACAACAGCACGATCACCCCGACCACGCCGAATACCAGCGTGCGGTTTTCGTCGAAAAACGTCCACACCCTGCTATAGAAGGTGATCACCTTGTCTTCGCGAAGCTCGTGTCGGCGCGTGATGCGTTGCGGTGCCTTATGGGTTGCCATGATCGGTTTTAAAACGAATGCTTGCGTTTGGATAAAACGAGGTCGCGCGAGGCGCGGTGGGACCAGACGAGCCTTCGCGCCCGGTTTAGCGGCTTTCATACGCGCCTGCCGGTTCTGGTATCCCGAAAAATGGGACTTTTACGCAAAATGCTAAATTTGGTCATTTTTTGATTAATTCACCGGGCGCGTTTGTCGGTGAATCGCCGCGTCTGTTATCTTTGCGCCGGCTATCCGAGGACCCGGTCCTCCATCCACACCATCCGCTTGTACCACCAGTCCCAGAAGGAATCGACTATCATGGCCATTAAAATAGGCATCAACGGTTTTGGACGCATCGGCCGGCTCGCAATGCGCGCCATCCTCGCCGCAAAACCCGGCACGTTCAACGTCGTCGCCATCAACGATCTGACCGATGCCAAGACGCTCGCCCACCTCTTCAAGTACGACTCCGTACACGGCATCTTCAAAGGCGAAGTAAAGGAAAAGGACGGCGCCATCACCATCGGCAACGACACCTTCAAGGTATACAGCGAGCGCGATCCGAAGAACCTGCCCTGGGGCAAGCTCGGGTGCGACGTCGTCATCGAATCGACGGGCGTGTTCACCGCGCGTGACAAGGCGGCGCTCCACCTGGAAGCCGGCGCGAAGAAAGTCATCATCTCGGCCCCCGCCAAGGGCGAAGTCGACGCCACCGTCGTGCTGGGCGTCAACGACCATGTCCTCAACGGGAAGGAACAGGTGGTATCGAATGCCAGCTGCACCACGAACTGCCTCGCTCCGCTCGTCAAGGTGCTCGACGAAGCCTTCGGCGTCAAGCGCGGCTACATGACCACGGTGCACGGATACACGGCCGACCAGGTCCTCCAGGACGCGCCGCACAAAGACCTCCGCCGCGCCCGCGCGGCCGCGCTGAGCATCATCCCGACGACGACCGGCGCCGCCCGCGCCGTCGGCCTCGTGCTGCCCCACCTCAAGGGCAAACTCGACGGCTTCGCGCTCCGCGTTCCGGTGCCTGACGGCTCCGTGACGGACCTCGTCGCCGAACTCGGCAAGGACACGACCGTCGAGGAAGTGAACGCCGCCTTCAAAAAGGCCGCCGAGACCACCCTCAAGGGCATCCTCGAGTACTGCGAAGATCCGATCGTGTCGACCGATATCGTCGGCAACCCGCACTCGAGCATCTTCGACGCGGATCTGACGATGGTGCAGGGCAACATGGTCAAGGTCGTAAGCTTCTACGACAACGAATGGGGCTACGCCAACCGCGCCGTAGACCTGGCCGCGAAGCTCATGTCGTTCTGATCCCGGAACCGACACCAGCCCGAACCTACACGGTAAAGAGCGGAGTATCCTCTATACTCCGCTCTTTCCTTTTTCCACTCGCACGTTTTTTCGCAGGAGACCCGCCGGCGTCGTGTAATCGTGCGCGCGGCGCTGTACCTTCCATGCGGCTTCCCTCTGAGTCAAGGGGTATATACCGATGAACAGTGTATCGATTAACGATCTCGATCTGAAAGGCAAACGCGTTCTGATCCGTGTCGACTTTAACGTGCCGCTGCGCGAGGACGAGAACGGCCGCCAGCACGTGGCCGACGACACGCGCATCCGCGCCGCGATCCCGACCATCCGCAAGGTCATCAACGGGATGGGCAAGGCGATTCTGATCAGCCACCTGGGCCGGCCCAAAGGGGTCCCGAACTCCAAATACAGCCTCGCTCCGGTCGCCGAGCACCTGGAAAGCCTGCTCGGATTCCCGGTGCGCTTCGCCTCCCACCTGACGGGCGAGGCCATCAAGGAAGCGATCGATCGCATGCCGGAGGGCGGCGTCATCCTCCTCGAGAACACGCGTTTTTACCCCGGCGAGACCAAAAACGACCCGGAACTCGCCGCCGAACTCGCGGAACTGGCCGATGTGTACGTCAACGACGCCTTTGGCTCGGCCCACCGCGCCCACGCATCCACGGAAGGCGTGGCCCGGCTCGTGCCGCAAGTTGCCATGGGGCTCCTCCTGGAGCGTGAAGTGACGTACCTCAACCGCCTCCTCGAATCCCCCGAACATCCGTTCGTGGCCGTCATCGGCGGCGCGAAGGTGTCGGACAAGATCGGCGTAATCGAGGCCCTGCTCAAACGCGTCGACTACCTCCTCATCGGCGGCGCCATGAGCTATACGTTCCTCAAGGCGCTGGGCCAGCCGGTCGGCAAGTCGCTCTACGAGGAAGACAAGCTCCAGCAGGCGCACAAACTGTTCACCGAGGCGGAAGGCCGGATCAAGCTGCCGTTCGATCACATCGTGGCGACCGAGTTCAACAACGACGCCCCGCATCACGTGACCAAGACGATCGAGGCCGACTTCATGGGGCTGGACATCGGGCCGGAAACGGTGCAGGCGTACCGCGAACTGCTCCTCGGAGCCAAAACGATCGTCTGGAACGGCCCGATGGGCGTTTTCGAGATGTCGAACTACGCCCGCGGCACCTTCGCCATCGCCGAAACCCTCGCCGAGGCCACGCAGCACGGCGCCCTCACGGTAGTCGGCGGCGGAGACTCGGTGGCCGCCATCACGCAGATGGGCTTCGAGGACCGCGTCAGCCACGTTTCGACGGGCGGCGGCGCCATGCTCGAGTTCCTGGAAGGCATCACCCTCCCCGGCATCGCCGCGCTGAACAAACGAGCCTGATCGCTCGCGTACACATGCCGGAAACTGAGCCGATACGGGTCGAGGGTCTCACCAAAGTCTACCGCAGCGCCCTGTCGCGTCGTTCCGTCCAGGCGCTGGAGGCCCTCACGCTCCAGGTCGGTCGCGGCGAGATCTTCGGACTCCTCGGCCCCAATGGCGCCGGCAAAACGACGCTCGTCAAGATTCTCCTGGGGGTGGTGCGTCCCACACAGGGAAGCGCCACCCTTCTCGGTCTGCCTGTGCAGCACCCCGAGGCGCGCCGCGCCATCGGCTACCTGCCCGAGAATCACCGTTTCCCGGAGGTGTTTACCGCCGAGGGGCTGCTCCAGGTCTACGGCCGGATGGGCGGCGTATCCCCGTCGCTGCTCAAGGAACGGATTCCGCGCCTGCTGGAGCGGACGGGCATGACCGAGTGGCGCAAGGCGCGCATCCGTACGTTTTCCAAGGGGATGATGCAGCGTCTCGGCCTGGCGCAGGCGCTCCTCAACGATCCGCAGGTCATATTCCTCGACGAGCCGACCGACGGCGTCGACCCCATCGGCCGGCGTGAGATCCGGGACCTGCTTGCCGGCCTCCGGGACGAAGGCAAAACCATCTTCCTCAATTCGCACCTCCTCTCCGAGGTCGAACGCGTCTGCGACCGCATCGCCATCCTGAACAAAGGCGCGCTCGTGTACGAGGGCGACCTCGAGCATGTGGGCAAGACGGAGGTCGCCTACGACATCACCTGCACCCCGTTGCCCGAAACCCTGTTCGCCCAGCTCCAGGTCACGGACGGTCTGCAAGCCAACGAAGCGGATGCCGGCGGGATGGGGCGCTACCGCCTTGAAAATGCCTCGACCGAGCGGCTGAACGCGGTGATCGACCAGCTGCGCGCCGGCGGCGTCGCCATCCAGGCCATCCAGCCCCAGCGGCGCTCGCTGGAGGATGCCTTCATCCAGCTGCTGGCCACCGACAGCAGCATCGGAGGGCGCGTGTCATGATCGGCGTATTCCTGCTCACCCTCAAGGAGCTCATCGCGCGGAAGGTGACGATCGGGCTGTTTATCGTCATCACCGTCATCTGGGGCGTGTTGTCGCTGGCGTTGCAGATGGACGTGGTCGAGGGCTCACTCGCCGGCCTGCGCATCATGGGGCAGACGGCGAACATGAACGCGGCGCGGATCGACCCCGAGACCGGCGCCCGCATCGAGGAGCTGATCTCGCTGGAACGCGTCGTGTTCGAGGTCCAGCGCGTTGTCGCCGGCGCCTGCTACTGGCTCGGGATCCTGCTGGCGCTGTTCACCACGGCGCCCATGATCAACCACCTGCTCGAACGCGGACGCGTCGACTTGCTCCTGTCGAAACCCATCAGCCGGCTACGGATTCTCGGCGGCCATGTCGCGGCCGTGCTGCTCACCATCTTTTTGATGGGGCTCTACCTGTTCGTCATGGTATGGCTCGTGATGTCGATCAAGTCGGGCATCTGGAATCCGCGCTTCCTGGTGTCGCTCGGGATCGTGTGCGCCGTGTTCGCGACGATGTACAGCGTCGTGGTGTTTATCGGCGTATGGCTCCAGAATACGGCGATCTCCCTCATCGTCAGCTACGGACTCATCTTCCTCTCGCTCGTCCTGGCCCTGCGCGACCAGCTGCTGCCCCAGCTCGGTTTCGCCGGACGGCAGACGTTCGAAGTCCTCTACCACGTCCTCCCCAACTTCGCCGAGGTCACCCCGATCGTCGTGCAACTCTCGGGAAATGATAGCGTAACGGGTTGGTATCCTTTGATTTCAACCCTTCTTTTTGGCGCGGTGATGTATGGCGCCGCCGGATGGCTCTTCGTTCGGCGCGACTACTGACCGCCCCGAGGATCCACATGAAAACACCTCGTCTACGCCGCAACGCCTCGCTCGCCCTGACCCTCCTCCTCATCGCCGGCCTCAGCGCCTGCGACGCCGAACTGCAGGATTCGCCCGAAGCCATGTCGCTCACGGCGCGCGGCGCCACGGAAGTCATGCCCGAGGACGCCATCGCGGTGGGCATGATCGACCTGAAATCGCTCGCCGCCAACCCGCTGACCACGCCGTTCGGCGAAGCCGGCTTCTTCACCAGCCACCTCCAGGGCGAAGCCCGCGCCCGCTTCGACGATTTCACCGCGGCCACGGGGCTCGACCCGGAAACGGATCTCTCCGAAGTGTACGCCGGCCTCGTAGCGGTCGAGGGCCAGAATCAGCATCCGGCCGTCAACTTCGCGATCTACGGCACGTTTGACCGGGAGGCGCTCCAGAACTTTGTCGAGAGCCGCCTGGGCAGCGACCTGACGCAGCGTGACTATGCCGGCGTGACGGTATTCGAAAAGGCCGGCGAACACGGCGGGATCGCCTTCGCGCTCGCCAGCGACCAGATGATCGTCGCGGCCAGCGGATACCAGGATGTCACCGCGATGCTGGACCGCCTCCAGGGCCAGGGCACCTCGATCGCGGATAACAAGGACATGATGGCGCGCATCGCCCGCGCCGCCGCGGCCGGCGACGTGTGGGGCGTGGCGCTCAAACCGTCCGAAATGACGGCGCCGAGCGGCTCCGAGGCGATCGAGAATCAACTCGGTCGGCTTGTGACCGCGGTGCAGGCCGCCGGCGGTGCGCTGGACGTACAGCCCGCCTCCATGGCGACCACCATGCAGATCTACCCGTCCGACGGCGTTTCCGCCGACGACCTGGCTTCGCTGGTCCGCGGCGCCATCGCGATGGCGCGGGCGCAGGATGGCCTGGATGACGACAAACGGTCGATGCTGGACGACGTCAAGGTTGCCGTCGAGCGCGACTACGTCACGGTGCGTTTCGAAGCGCCGAACGCCTTCTTCGAGAGTATGGCTAAGAACTGAGCCGCCGACCGGCCGCCGGCAACCCGGTACTCATATTCCGTTTCTGCGGGGACTCGATCGATCGAGTCCCCGCTTCTTTTTTATGCCGGCTCGAATGCAGAAAAATTCATCGCAGCGACCGGGAGCGCTCCGGGTAGGCCGGCGTATTCAGCCGGATTCATGCACCTCGCCTCCCGTATCCGTACATCCTCGTATGCCCGTAGTCCACACGCGCCGCGATCTTGCGCTCACGCTGGAAGCGCTCCCGGCCCTGCCTGCCCCGCGCAGGGTGCTCATGACGTCTCCGCTCCATTTCGACGTGCTCTACGTCATCAACCCGCACATGGAAGGCCATATCGGCGCGGTCGATCGGTCGCGCGCGCTCGAACAGTGGGAAGCGCTCAAGGCCGCGTACGAGGCGCTCGGGATCGCGCCGGCCGTCATCGAGGGCGTCGCCGGGCAGCCCGACATGGTGTTCTGCGCCAACCAGACGCTCCCGTTTGTCAGCGGAGGCGGTAAACACCGGGGCGTTTTCCTGAGCCGGATGGACGCGCCCCAGCGCCGGGGCGAAGTCGTGCATTACGAGCGCTTCTTCGCCGACGCCGGCTATGAAACGGTTCGGCTTCCCGAATCCACGGCCGGCTCGTTCGAGGGTATGGGCGACGCCATCTGGCATCCCGGCCGCGCGCTGCTCTGGGGCGGCTACGGCTACCGGACCGACAGCACGGTATATCCCTTTATCGCAGAACGCCTGAACGTACCCGTCATCCTGCTGGAGCTGATCGACGCCGAGTTTTACCACCTCGATACGTGTTTCAGCGTCCTCGACGAAGAAACCGTCCTGATCTACCCCGGCGCATTCACCAGCGCCGGCCTCGCGCTCATCGAGGCCGTGTTTACGCGGATCATCGAAGCGCCGGAAGACGAGGCACGCTCGCTCTTCGCCTGCAACGCGCACTGTCCGGACGGCCGGCATGTGCTCATCCAGCGCGGCTGCCGGCGCACCAACCAGCGGCTCCGCGAGGCCGGCTACGAACCCGTGGAGTTGGACACCGACGAGTTTCTGAAATCCGGCGGGTCGGTGTTCTGCATGAAGCAAATGTTCTGGTAAATCGCGATTTTCAGCCGGTGCATGTATCCATCGTCATACCGGCCCTGAATGAGGCATCCCGCATCGAAACGACACTGCAAACCCTGCGGCGGCAGGAAGGCCGTTTCGAGCTCATCGTCGTGGACGGCGGCTCGCAGGACGACACCGCCGCGTGCGCGGAGCGCCATGCCCGGGTCGTCACATCCGACCGCGGTCGCGCCCGGCAGATGAATGCCGGTGCGCGCGTTGCCCGTGGCGACGCCCTCCTCTTTCTGCACGCGGACACCACCCTGCCCTCGAACGGCATCTCCCGGATCGCCGATACGCTGGCCAACCCGGCGATCGACGCCGGCGCCTTCCGCCTCCGGTTCGACCGGCGCGCGCCGCTGCTCGATTTTTACAGTTTTTGCACCCGGCTCAACACGCCGCTCCTCTGTTTCGGCGACCGCACGCTGTTCGTCCGCCGCGCCGTCTTCGAAGCCATCGACGGCTTCCAGGAGATCCCCGCCTTCGAGGATCTCGAGATCGTCCGCCGCCTGCACCGCCGGGGTCGCTTCGCCTTCCTTCCCGACTACGTCACCACGGCCGCACGCCGGTTCGACGAACACGGCCATCTGCGCCAGCAACTCCTCAACAGCTACCTCTGGACGCGCTACCTCCTGGGCACTCCGCCCGAGAAGCTCGCGGCGCTGTATCGCTACAGTGCAAAACCCAAGGCGCCGGCAGGCTGATCGATAGGGCCCGCGTTTTACGGACCCTTCATCGATAGTCATCTCGCTACCCAATGCCGCCATCCTGTCATTTTACGCCCTTCAGAAACGGTTGGGAATTTCAAAAAATCCGTCTCGGTCCGTCATCCTGAACCGCCCTCCGCTTGCGGTGGGCGTGATGAATGCCCGTCCGCGCGAACGCGGGGAGACCTCTCGAACCACCGTGAGACGCTCATAGGAGCCCTGCGCGAGTGATTCGGGAGGTCCCCGCGTTCGCGGGAGCGGGCTTTCGACAACCCCGTCGCAAGCGCCGGGGGCTCAGGAAGACAACTCTTTTTTATTTCTCAACCGTTTCTCAGAGCCCTTTCCGGGAGACACAAGGTGTCGGCGGGGAGTTTTTTCAGGCTCCTCTTGACATACGACCCATGTAATACTATTTATAGTAGAAGCCAACGCCCATAGCCATCGCGCTGTCGGTCTGCCTGCCAGCGCCGGTCGGAATCGCATGACGAGCAGCCCGCCTCGCGGTCTTCCAGGCTACGTTCCATACCGGACTGTACGACTGACCTGACCCATGACTGGCCTACGCGCAGACATGGAATACCGTGACGCTGTCCGGTTCGTGCGAGGGGAAGCCGAGGTGGTCGCGGGACGTGTTGTGAGATCGTCGGCATGGGATCGTCCTCTTTTCATGACCATCGAGAAAGGCGTCTATTATGAGATGGACGTCGAGGCGGCTCCATTCACGTTTGCGGTCACGGCATTCGAGTCGCTGCCACCGGGCATAGTGAAATCCTGGATGAGCCGCGCCTGCAGCGAGCTCGAGCCCGATGCCGGATGGCTGCAGGCGACACGCTCAACGTCGAAGTGCGCCATGCCGAGTCCTGCCGACGTCACCCGTCGCAACCATGCTGCCCGATGACGGCGACACAACGAGAAGAACGTATTCAATTTGCCGCAACGTGGCGCGCATGAACCACGGTGAGATCGCGATCGCATAAGTGCGTCCTCCAGACTCGGCCCCGCTTTCAATCGCGCCGGTACCATCGCGATGATCGATATACCGATTCATTGCTGTCCCCCCGATGAAACGAAATTCGCTCACCCCGCTCGGCGAGACCGAGATGGAAATCCTGCAGCACGTGTGGGCGCTCGGCGAGGCGACGGTCTCCCAGGTGCACGATCGCCTGCTGCGCGAACGCAAGGTGGCGTACACCACGGTGATGACCGTGATGAAAAAGCTCGCCGAGAAGGATTTCCTGACCTACCGCGCCGAAGGTAACACCTACATCTACCGCGCTTCCCGCACGCAGGCCGACGTACAACAGGAGTTGCTTGGCGGCCTGCTCGAAAAGGCCTTCGGCGGCTCCGGCCTCTCGCTGCTCCATTCGCTGGCGCGGCAGGAGTCGCTCTCGGAGGCCGAACGCCTGGAAATCCGCAACCTGATCGACTCCATGGAGGATGACGATGAACCTTCCGCTTGATCTCACCTTCCTGGCCCGTTTCGGCGAAGCGGCGCTCGCCGGCTACTGGATGCCCCAGCTCGTGTGGGCGATGCTGGCCGGCGCGGTCCTTCTGGCCCTCCGCTTCATCCGGATGCCGCAGCCCCTCCCCGGCTATCAGCTGGTGACGGCCCTGCTGCTGGCGTTGCCCGTCGGCCTCCTTCTCGCTCCGCTCACACGGTTCGAGATCGCCGCGCCCTGGACCTGGAGCGCGCAACCGGAAGGGCCGGCCTCGGGCATCAGCATCGGCACGTTACTCGCGGCGGGGGAAGCGCAAGCGGCGCCTGCCTGGACGCTGAACCATACGATCGGCCTATTCACCCTGCTCATGGCCGCCCTCGCAGGCTTCCAGCTGGCCATCGTCTGCCGCCGCCTGGTCGATCTCCGGCGGCTGCGCGACGCGCTGGCCGTGACGGCGCCGGCCGAGGCGACCCGCCGGCTGGAGGCGCTCCGGCGTAAGTGGAACGTTCAGGTCCCGGTCGCCCTCTTTGTGACGCCGCACGAGCACTCGCCGGTCACCTTCGGCTGGCGCCGGCCCGCCATCGTCCTCCCCGTTTCGCTGCTGGAAGAGCCGGATGCGCTGGACATGACGCTCGAACACGAGCTGATCCATGTGGCGCACCGTGATTTTGCGCGCGGCGTCCTCGAGTCCGTGGTCCGGTCGCTCTTTTTTATCAATCCGGCGGTACACGCCGTGAGCCAGCGGATCGAGCGGTTACGCGAGTTGTCGTGCGACGCCGAACTGCTGAATCAGCCGGCGTTCAGCCGGAAGCGGTATGCGTCGCTCCTCGCGCGGTTCGCGCTGCGTCCCGAAGCCCAGCAGCGACTCGCCGTACACATGTCTTCAGCCGGGCGGCTCAAGGAGCGGGTGGAGGCGCTGCGGGCCTACCGCGGCGCGCCGGCCTCGCCGCGCATCGTTCGCGCCCTCGCGCTGGGCACTGCCGGGGCCTTCTTCTTTCTGGGCATCGCCGCGATGGGGTGCGAGGTCACGTTCGACCAGAGCCTTACGGTCAACCAGCTCGAGGATGAAGACGGAACCGCCGCCCTGACACGCACGCCCGCCGAACCCGCGGCCGCGGAGCACCTGAAGCTCGTCCCCTCCGACGAGGTGTTCATGGTCGTCGAAGAGATGCCCGTGCTGGTTGGCGGCTTGCGCAGCCTCCAGGAGTCCATTCAGTACCCCGACATCGCCCGCCGCGCCGGCATCGAGGGACGCGTATTCATCCAGTTCGTCGTCGACAACCAGGGCCGCGTCATCGATCCGACCGTCGTCCGCGGTATCGGGGGCGGATGCGACGAGGAGGCGATCCGCGCGGTATCGCAGGCCCGTTTCGCCCCGGGCCGGCAGCGGGGCGTCCCTGTGGCGGTGAAAATGTCGATCCCGATCACATTCAAGCTGGAGGACGCGCCGGCCGCTCCCTGATCGGCGCGCACCCTCCGTACCCCTTCATCCAACCCTTCGGTAACCGAACATGCAATCCAACCGTTTTTCCCGACTGATCCTCGCGTTTTCCTTCGTCGGGCTCGCCGCAGCCGGCCTGGCTGCCTGCGACGTCCCGTCCGCCAACGAGCCCGAACAAACCACCCAGCTCGCGCTGGAAGCCCCCACCTTCGTTGTGGTTGAACAGATGCCGCAGCTCGTGGGCGGCATCCAGAGCCTCGCCGCGAACCTGACCTATCCGGAAGCGGCTAAAACCGCCGGCATCGAAGGCAAGGTCTTCGTTCAATTTGTGGTGGACGAACACGGGCGCGTGGAGAACCCCGTCGTGGTGCGCGGCATCGGGGGCGGGTGCGACGAAGCGGCGGTGGCGGCGGTACGCGCGGCGCAATTCGAGCCGGGCCGCCAGAAAGGTGAGGCCGTTCGCGTCAAGATGTCGATCCCGATCGCCTTCAAGCTGAATGGGGACGCGTGAAGGGGATGGTTCAAGGTTCGAGGTTCGAGGTTCGAGGTTCAATGAAGTTCTACCTTGAGAAACTGTTGAGAAATAAAAAAGAGTTGTCTTCCTGAGCCCCCGGCGCTTGCGACGGGGTTGTCGAAGGACCTCCCGAATCACTCGCGCATGGCTCCCATGAGCGTCTCACGGTGGTTCGAGAGGTCTCCCGCCTTGCGCGACGGTCATCACGCCCACCGCAAGCGGAGGGCGGTTCAGGATGACGTGCCGATAAGGATTTTTGAAAACCCCAACCGTTTCTGAACATTGATCTTCGAACCTCGAACCTGAAATACCAACCCGTTCATTCGACCGAATGAACGGGTTGGTATTTCTACGAATGCCGGCTCGATACGATCGGGCCGGCGTTTTTCTTGCTGGCGGGGCGTTCGATGTTATAGATTCGTGAGATCTTGCCTCCGGCTGGGGCGTACATTCCTACCAACATTCCAACGTCCGTTTCGCGTCAAGCATCGAGCATCATGGCAAATATTATTCTGAAACCCGGCTGGCAGATTCCCGAGCACCTCGTCACCCCGCAGGATGTCTACAACAACCGCCGGCACTTCCTCAAGCAGCTCGGCATGGGCTCGATTGCGATGCTGGCGACGGGCGGTTTCACGGCGTGTGCGAACGAGACCGCCACCGCCGGCGTGCAGGGGGGCCCGCTCGACACCATCCCGGCCAATGCGCCGCGCACCGGCTACCCCGCCGGCCGCAATGCCGCGTTCACCGTGGAGGAACGCCCGATCACCGATCGGATCATCGCTTCGTCGTACAACAATTATTACGAGTTCAAGAGTTCGGGCGACCTGAAGGATCTCTGGCAGGACACCGCGGACTACAAGCCCTTTCCGATGGAGTTGGAAGTCACGGGACTGGTCGAAAAGAAGTTCAAGATCGACATCGCGGAGCTGATCGGCGAGATGCCGCTCGAGGAGCGGGTGTATCGGTTCCGTTGCGTGGAAGCCTGGGCGATGACGGTGCCGTGGACGGGATTTCCGCTCAAGAAGCTGATCGAACGATGCAAGCCGCTCTCCAAAGCCACCCACGTGCGTTTCGTGAGCGTCGCACGCGCCAAGGAGATGCCCGGCATCCCCGCCGCGCCGTGGTACACGTGGCCCTATTACGAAGGGCTGCGGATGGACGAAGCCATGAACGATCTGGCCTTTGTGGCGACCGGCCTCTACGGCGAGCCCTTGCCCAAGCAGAACGGCTCGCCCTGGCGTCTGGCCACGCCCTGGAAATACGGCTACAAGGGGCCGAAGGCCTTTATCAAGATCGAGTTCGTCGATCGCCAGCCCAAAACGTTCTGGAACGACCTCCAGCCTATGGAATACAGCTTCCTTTCGAACGTAAACCCGAACGTCCCGCACCCACGCTGGAGCCAGGCGACCGAGCGCATGATCGGCCAGAACAACCGTCGCGTGCCGACGCAGCTGTTCAACGGATACGCCGAATGGGTCGGGGATCTGTATCCCGAGGAGCCCAGGGAGTAATCATCACGCCGCGCGGCGCCGGAGCGTTCAATTCACCGCCAGGCGCGTGGCCGGATCGCCGGATCGCGTGAGCATGCGATTCCAGAAGAAGATGCCGATGCCGAACATCAGCATCATCCCGAAGCACACGGCCGACTGCATGGCCGCGATCTTCCACTGGGTGCGCGCGATCGCGCTGATAACGATTGGCTGCTCGGCGCCCGGGATGACGCGGACGTCGAGGACCTGTTCATGCTCAACCTGCGGGAGCAGGGTAAACGGCAGCGCCATCTTTTCCTGCACGATCTCCCGGCCATCCGCCAGATGCGCCCGCAGGCTGATATAGCCGAAGGGGATATCCGGACGCTCGTTCTTCATGAACTCGATCACCTCGGCGCGGGCGGCTTCCCCCTGTTCGAGCGTGGCGCGCAGGTCCCTGGCCACGTGCCACTGGTTGATGCCGAGCCAGAACAGACCCAGGGGCACGATCCAAACGATACGGGCGATATAGCGCTGCATGGGCGAACGTCAGGTTGGTTTGCCGGCACCGTGCCGGAAGTCCGGGCAATGATGCCGTATGTAAGCTACCAGCTTACGCCAGAAAGAGATAGGGCTTCCAGGTATCGTCGACATTCCCGATAAAATCACGGATGAACATCACCTGACTCGGCCGGAACGGCTGCCGGCGCAGCTCCAGCCGGGCCTCTTCGGGCGTGCGGTTTCCTTTTCGGTTGTTGCAGGGCGTGCAGGCGGCGACAAGGTTTTCCCATGTATCCTTGCCTCCGCGCGACTTGGGGAGGACGTGATCGACGGTCAGGCTCTCGCGGTTGCCGCAATACTGGCACCGGTACCCATCCCGGCGGAGCACGTTTTTGCGCGAGAGCATGATGCGTTTGTACGGCACCCGAACGAAATACTTGAGGCGCACGATGCTGGGCCATGGAAAGTGCAGCGTTGCCGATCGGAGGAAGTGATCGGGCATACTTTCCACCAGCTCGGCCTTCTGGAGATGGACAAGCACAACGGCGCGCTGCACGCTGCAAATCGTGAGCGCCCGGTAATCCTGGTTCAAGACAAGCACGTGACCGCTCATGACACACCCCACGACCCTTCTCTGGATGTGACGGACTCAGGCCGATCACCGTTCGATGGACACGCGTTTATCGCAAGTACAAACGTGGCGTGCTTGAAAGTAGCATCCTCGGTTTATGAGACCATTCCCGGGTTGACAGGCTCTCGTCTGGCGTACGAGAGCGATGAAAAGATACAGCGCGCGCCGGCGCGATGCATCATGTCTTCATTACGAATGCCCCTTAAAAGGGATCCAGGGGTGCTGACGGTCGCGCGACGGGCCCCACTCAGCGAATGACTTCGACGGGATCGCCGGCCCGAATCAGCCCTTCGTTCGACGGGATGAGGTTTTGCCCGAACAGCACCTTGTTGCCGTCCCGACGGTAGCCGGCGAGGGTCCGCAGCGGCTCCTTCTGAAACACGCCCGCCACCGGATCCAGCGTCACCATCACACACCGCGCACAGGGCTTCACCACGCGCAACGTCACATCGCCGATCCGAATCTCGCGCCATCCGTCCTCGGCGTACGGTTCCGCGCCTCCCACCACGATATTTGGCCGAAACCGCGCCATCGGAATGGCTTGATCGAGCCGCCCGTTGAGATCGGCGAGGGAGCCTTCCGTCAGCAGCAGGATCGGGTAACCGTCGGCAAAGCTGACGATGTCGCCGGCCTGCCCGTAACGCGGGTCGACCGCGCGGCGCGACGAGTCGGGCATATGGACCAGCCGGAACGCCGCGCCGAGGTAGTCGGACAACCAGCGCGCCGCCTCCTCTCCCGCGTCGACGGCCTCCACGCGATCATCCCAGACGACCACCGAGCGCCGCGCCGTATCTTCGCCCGGCGGCTCGACGCGGCAAGAGGGCTTTCCATCCACCCGAAACGTGATCGCACCGCCCCCGTCGCTTTCCACCTCGACATACAGGAGGCGGGGCTGCTCGCGCTGGGTGATGAACGCCCCCTCCGAGTCCACGATCATCCAGCGCCGGTCCTGCGCGAAGCCCCGGAAGGTCACGCGCGCCTCGGCCAGCGTTTCGGCGCCGGCGGATTTTACGGGATAACGATGCAGCGAGGTGACACGGAGCGGCATGACGAACAGCGATTAGCGAGGTGACAGACTGGGGCTAGAACCTGGTTTGAAAAAGGTCCGGGCGTTGTACGAACTCCCAGTACAGCGTTGCATCCTGAATCACGTTCAGGATACGGCTTTGTCCGAAGCGTTTTCAGACACCGACGGGTTCAGGATACGGCACGGCCAGAAGATTTTGCAGACGCAGCCTGTTTTCAAGCAGAGCCCGGTCGCGTGGGGAATTCGGGTAGCCGGGCGTCAACCGCCTGCCGTACCGAAGAGAGACCCGGAAGCATACACGGCCGCCGTATCCCCCTGATACCCCGGTAGCATTTGCGGGCCGGACGGAACCGTTGAAAGCATCGCTACGTTCGCAAAAAAAATCGATTACGACGTCTCTGTCGCCTCAAGCCATTCAAGGCTCGCCCCGGTCTTCTGACGTAGCCGATTACCACGACGCGATGTGTTTGCGTTCAATCGGCCTTCTGGTCGTTTCGCAGCACGCGTGGTCTCGTCCGAACCGCCCGAGGCGCGCCCTCTTCACGAACTCGAGCGCACAGACATCGGCCGGCATGCGCGCCCCTTACCAGGGCGCCACACGCTGGCAAGGCTCGATTTTTGCACGGCACCCGGCTGCACCCGAAAGGGAGTTGCCCTAACGAGACCCCTCCTCGCCGACGCCCTGACCATGACCACGGCCAACCTGTTTCCCGACACGGCCTTACTGCTCGCCTATCAAGCGCTCGACACGCTCGATTGGGAACAGTTGTATGGCGTGGACCGGGCCACCGTGGTGATCGCACCGAGCGTGCTGCGGGAGCTGAGCCGGCTGAAAAACCAGGTCGGCACCCACCCCGACGCCGAACGCGCCGCTGCATTGTTCGAGCAGTTCGTTCGCTTGCTCAGCCAGGGTGCGGGCAACGCGGCCGTCGTTTTCAAGACAGTGCAGGATCCGCGCATCGACTTCGTGGCGGAACGGCTCGACCCGGCCAACCCGCGCGACCAGCTCGTCGCGACCATTATCGACTACCAGCAGAACCACGCGCTTGAATATGTCGTGCTCCTGTCGGACGACCCGGAGACGATCATCAAGGCCGAGCGCGCCGGCATCGACATTTCGCGGTTGCCGGCTTATCTGCACCTCAGCGCCAGAAATACCGATCTCGCCGCACCGTCCACGCCCAGTGGCGACGGCATCGCCACCCGCACGGCCAACCACGGCCAGCCCGAGGCCATCAACCGGATCCTCCCGCTCGACCGCCTGGCGACGGCCGCGCCGCTGTATCCGAGCCTGCCCGAGCCCCGGCTCCCTTCGCTTCCGCCGCTCCCGGTAGCCCGTCAGGCCGAGCCGGCGCCGGACGCCTTCCGGCCGCAAACCGATGTCGAGACACCCACGTTCGAAGGGCACGAGACCGACTCGCTACCGGTGTCGTCGACGGGCTCGCTGCCCGAGGCGATTGTCCAGGTGCGGCTCCCTTCCGCGCCGGAGTTTCTGAATCCCCGGCCGGCGCCCGAACCGCCGGCGCCCCCTGCGCCCGAACCGCCCGCCCGCCCTGCGCCGGAACCGATCGAGACGCCGCCGCCGGCGCGTCCCGCCTACGTGGAGATGTTCAGCCACGAAGAACAGGCCTCGGAGCCCGGCCACGAAGATGAGGGGCCTTCGTCGTTCACGAACGTCGACGACGTACCGCATCGCCAGTCGCCGCGCAGCCCGTCGCTGACGCGCTCGGCGCCGGAACTCCGGCTCGCGTTCAACGACGGCACCTACCGGGCCACCGCGCTGATTCGCAGCCCGCTTTATCCGTCGATCGAAGAAATCACGCACGAGCTGACGCGCGTCCGCAAGGAATATCCCAAGCTGGCCTACATGAAAGAGGCCGACGCGGCGCAGCGTGCCAACGGCCAGGGCGTGATGCCGCTCTTCGAGCGCATGAACGAGCGCATCAAGCGATACAACGCCGCGCTCGACGCCTATTATGCCGGCATCGAAAAATACCTGCACGACGCCTCCGAGCATGGCAACATGCAGCGGAGGACGGCGACGCTCGAGTTGAGCATGATCAACGACGCGCCCCTGATCCTCAAGAGCCTGTACATCACACTCCGCTTCCCGGCCCACGTGCGCATCTTCGCGGACGACAATGTGCCGGATCGCCCGGTGCCGCCTTCGCCGCCGGCGAGACCGAATCTGGACGCCCTGTTCGACACCATCCGACTCCCCTCCGTCCCGGTGCCTTCCGAGTTGAGACAGTCGACCAACATCGTCCTGCGGAGCCGCAGCCTCTCGCCGCTCGAGATCCGCTGGAACAAGGGGTGGGACGTCATTTACTCCCTGCGCGAACTCGAACGCAACCATGCGGTCTCGTTTAATCCGCTGTATCTCGTATTCAACTCGTTTGACGAGGCGACCTCGATCCGGATGCCGTACCGAATCACGGTCGCGAGCAGCTCGCAGGAAGAGCGAGGCCAGCTGGAACTGCTGGTTCGCAAGGTGATCCAGTAAAGACACCCAGGGCACACGCCATTAAAAAAAAGCGGCGCCTCCGGACTTCCCGGTGACGCCGCTTTTTTCGTGTTTCAGGGTCACGTTGCTTCAGAACGGGGCCGGGCTCATCGCTTGGAAATCGAACACCCGTCACTGGCCGGGAAGCACGGCAAGAGGCCGGTCACATATTGCAGGATGAGCGATGCATCGTAGGCCGAGACGTTCGAATCGCCCGAGACGTCCGCCGCGCCCAGTCCCGGGCCCGTGAGCGAACTGACCGAGGCCACGTGCTGCAAAACGAGCGCCGCATCGAGTGCGGAGATGGATCCGTCCCCCGTTACGTCGCCCTTAGAGTAGGCGACCGCATTGTCGTCGTCTTTCAACGAGAGGGTCAACTTGTTCGCCACGGTGTCCAGGTCATACCCCGTGCCGGCCGAGAGCGTGATGGTCACGGTCTCATCGCCTTCGTTGAGCAGGTCGTTGACGGGATCGACGACGACGGCTATCTGCGACACGCCGGCCTCCAGGATCACCGACGTGCCCAGCTGGGCATAGTCGGTCCCGTTGATGGCCGTCCCCGAAAGCTGGAATCCGACCGAAATCCGGGTAGCGAGATCTCCGGTGCGTTTGATAAACACTTTCGCCTTGTTGCCGGCGCCGCCCGGCTCGCGGGCGATGGGGTTATTGACATCCAGGACGATCGACACCACCGGCGTGCCCTGATGGTCGTCGTTCGGGTCGTATTCGTACAGCGAGTCCCAATCGCCCAGCGGCCATGCCGACTTGCCCCACTGGGCCAGCGAGTCGATCAGCGACGGCGCCACGCCCATCTCGTACATGAAGGGCACGATGCGGTAGAAGTTGTCGGCATAGTTGAAGCGATCCTTCAGCATGCTGCCGTTGCCGTTCCAGCCTTCCGGTTTGTACGTCGCCGGCTCCAGCTGGTCATTCTCTTCGCCGCGCCCCCAGGCGCTGATCGGGAATTCGAGGTTCTTCACCGTGAAGGAGCGGAGGAGCTTCTCGGAGATCTGCCGGATCTCCTCCGTCGTGAACGTACTCCAGGTGATGTTGATGCCCTGCTCCGCCGCGAGGCCGTCGACGAACCAGTACGGGTGCACGTGGCGCATGTACCACCCTTCGCCGCCGATGCCGTCCTCGTTGTCGGTCATCTGGAGCAGCTTGGCATAGGTGGCCACCATGCGGGTGCCGGAGGTGACGTTGGTAAAATTCGAGAAGTCGCTGATGTGGCCGAACTGATACTTCCAGTCTACCGGGCTGTGCTCGAGCGGGTCGCGGTTGCCGGCGTTGATGATCATCTGGGCGTGATACCACAGATGGGAGAAGATCTTGTCCTGCTTCTCGGTGCCGTAGGTGAACGTGTTGGGGTCCTGCGCCTCCCGGCTGATGTGGGGCGCCACGTTAAAAATGTTGCGGGCGCGGGAGAACCACGTGTACTTCTCGCCGGCCGGATACAGGTCGGGCGCGCGGTCTTCCAGGTGATACTTCTGCATGATCTCCCAGACCTTCACGATCTGCCAGAGGTGCAGCGACAGGTGGGCGCGCACCTGTTTGGCGGGCGTCGCGCCGGCCGGCCACGGCTCGTTCCGCCGAAAATCGGAAACGGAGTTGTCCCACGATTCGAAGAAGCCGATGACCTTCTTCGAGGCCACCGCACTTTCCACCCCGCCGGCCATCAATTCATCGAGGCCCGTATCGTACTCCTTCCAGGCGTCGTGCGACGTGAAGGTGCTCCAGTAGTCCTTCGGATGGACGATGGGAAGCCAGTGATTCCAGTCGGGCAGCTGGACCGAAATCGGGATTTCGCGGAGATTGAGCGTCGTCTTCGACGACAGGCGCGCGTTCGTGATGCCGTTCGGGAAAAGGTAGGGGATCGTTTCGCGGTCGTCTTCCATCACCCATTCCAGGCCGGCGCCGGCGGACCACTCCTCCACGGGCTTCGCGTCGGTGCCGGGACCCGGCTGGTAAGGAGGATTCCACGGGCGCCCGGGCGAGGGAAACGGCAGGGACCGGATCCAGCTGGCGATCTGCTCGCCCTGCTTCTGCGTCAGCCCATGAAACTCGGCGCGCGCGACAATCGACTGGTTGGAATAGTTGAAATACTTCAGGTCGCGTCCGTCTTCGGCATGGCAATCGGCGCAGCGCGCCTTGATCGACCCCGAGATCGGCTCGGTCAGGGCGGCATTTTTCCAGAGATCGGCGCCGGCGGCCAGGTCCGCGCCGCTGGTGAGGATGGGCTGCCAGGTCGAGGGATCGTCCTCGACGAAGGCGCTGGCCGAGAGCACTTCGGCCCCGCTGCTGCGCAGGAAGTTGAACGCGAGCACGCGCCAGCCCGACGAAACGCCGTCGGTGCCGTTGAACCGGAACTGGATCGTGTTCGAGCCGGCCTTGACCAGGCCCGAGGGCAGCGTGACCGAGAACCGGATCGTGCTGTAACTGCCGCCGATGCCATCGAAATGAATTTCGGGCTCGGCCATATCGACATTGGCGTTGCGGAGGTCGATCCACGCGCCGTCGTTGACTTTTACGCTGCCCTTATCGTCGTAAGACAGGTTGTGGGCCTTGATCCAGAGCCTGTTGACGCTGGAGGCATCGTCCACGGTTACGCTGACGGTTTCGATGTGCCCCGAGGCGCCGTGCACTTCGATAGGCATCACGACCGGAGCGATGAGGGTCTGTACGATCTGTTGGGTTTGAGCGGTAGCGTTGTCGACAGGCGTGGCGAGCGCCGCCAGGAATACCGGCAGGGCAATGAGCGCAGCGAGAGATCGGCCGGGGCTGTACATGGGATTATCTCAGATTAGACAACCGGGGGGCGTCAATCGGCTTAATTGCCTGAAGTTGCACAAGTTGGGTCTGCCGGGAAACAGGGGAAGATTCCCACCAGATACTGCAGGATGAGGGAGGCATCGTACGCGCTGATCTCGCCGTTGCCGGATACGTCGCCGGCCACGAAAGCGGCGCCGGAGAGGGTGACGTCGCCTGCTACATGCTGCAAGATCAGCGAAGCGTCCAATGCAGAAACCGAGCCATTCTGGGACGGGTCGCCCAGAAGGGACGGCGTACTACTGTCATTATCGACAAGGGTTATCGTTGCACTAGCCGCACCGGGGTCCACCGAGTAGCCTGAATGCGCCGAAATCGTAAGCACGACGGTTTCGTCGGACTCGACGATCAAATCGTCGATGGCATCCACGGATACTTTTTTGGAGGCTTTTCCGGCATCGATTACGATAGTAGCCGGGAGCGGCTCATAATCTACACCCAGGCTGGCGCTCCCCCCCAGACTGTACGTGATCGACAGCGGCGCATCGAGGTTGCCCGTGCGGTCGAACCTGAACCGCCCGAGGTTGTCGCCTCCTCCCGGCTCGTGCGCCAGGGCGTCGACGGCCGTGACGGAGACGACGACCGGACCCGTGCCCACCCCGCCGCTCGTCGCCTCAACCAGCGCCACCCAATCGGTGTTGGCCGGGGATGGCGGAGCGCCGATGGAGACGGCGCCACCGCCGCTCACTTGCGTGACCGTCCCGTTCTTCAACGGGCCGCCGTTCCGGGGATCGTACCAGGAGACCGAGTACGTGGTGGTTGCGCCGGCGAGGGTGATCGAGGAGGCTCCTCCGTTCGGGAGATAGACCACGTACCGCTGGCCGGTGAGGGCAAAGACGTAATCGTCGGTAGCGGGGGTCAGCTCGTTTGCCGCCTCCATGTCCTCGAACGGGAGATAGGTATCGAAAAAAGCGCGGGCATGGCCCATCTGCTCGAGCAACAGATCGTACGAGCGCCAGTCCTCGAGCGTCAGGTCGTCGGTGGTGAACCACTCGACGCCGGCGCCGCCGCCCATCAGCATCCCCCAGAGCCCGCCCTTCCGCAGCTCGTCGGCTCGCGTGTTGCCGGCGTTGGGCGATTGTTCGTCGCCGTAGACGGCCCAGGGGCGGCCGGCCTGCTCGCTCTGCTCGCGGTAATACTGGGCGAGTTCGTTGTACGCGAGATGATCGCCCTGGAGCGACGTCGCCTCGAAGTTCGGATCGCCGAGCATCGCCTCGTAAAACGTGTAGGATTTGCTGTCCGAGGTATGCACCGTGATCGGATGATCGTAGGGGTCCACCGCCCGGATGTATTCGGCGAAGGCGATCTTGAGGTTGTCGCCGTTCGTGTTCTCCTCGCCGATATTCCACTGCACCGCCAGGTGGTGCCCGAAACGGGCCACGAGTTCGCGGTAGTAGAGCTTGCGGATGTCGTTGAGGTTGTTGTTGTCGGCAGCGCCGGGAGGCCCGAGCGCCTTCGCGTTTTCGCGCTCGGTGAGTACGACGTGCAGCTGCAACCCGCGGGCGTCCATGTGCGAAAAGACGCGCTCCCACTGGTCGAGCTTGCTGACATCGAACCGGGCGCGCTCCGTGTGCGACGTCCAGGGCCACACGTCGCACCCGTCGCCGGCGTCGAGATTGTAGGTCAGGAAATACAGGTTGTTGACGCCGACGCTGCTCAGGTAGTTGATCCCGCCAATGAGCCCCTTGCCTTTGGACCCTTTCCAGACCGGATCGCCGGTCTTCCAGTCGGCGGCGTGCGGGGCGAAGGTGTGGAGGGTGTTATCGATGCCCTCCCCCGCGCAATCGGTGTCGTACGTGCCGTCGAAATCCGCAAAGGCGAGCAGGTTTTCGGGCGTATTGGGCGAGACCTTGATGAAGTATTCGCCGGTGCCGGCGAACTGATAATAATGCTGCCCCGCGTAGCGCAACATGCCCTTGCGCCGGAAGTCGGTTTCGGGTTTGTCCGATGCAGCCACCGTGAACGTGCCCGACGCCCCGTTGAACGAGGTCGCCGTGCCGGCGCCGGCCGCGAGGTCGACGGCCACGAAGGCGCCCGTCCGAAACGAGGCGACGTAGGTCCATACCCCTTCGCGGTCCGGCGTGAAATGGACGCGCCACTTGTTTCCGCTCGTCGCGCTCGTCTCGCCGGCGTTGCCGTCGGCGGCGTAAAAGCCGGGAACGGCGTACGAGGCGCCGCTCGACGCATGCGTGAAGGTCACGATCAGCCGATAATCCGTAAACGGATTCTGTGCCGCGCTCTCGTTTGTCTGCGGGCCGTCGAACGTGACCGATACCCTGTGCCAGACACGCAGCTCACCCGTGACGACGTTCGCCCACACGGGAACGGGGGCCACCAGGGTAAGCAGACCGAGTAGAAGAGCGGAAAAAGTGAGTAACTGGCGCAAGCGATTCTTGAAACGTGAACTACTCCAGGACGACATCGAATTTCTTACGTCGTTTCGCTGGCGGAAGCGCGTGCATGCCGAAGGCGCTGGAACGGGCAAGCCGATCCTTCTTTCCGTCGCACATCGCTTTCACGAGGGGTCCTTCGCGGTGCAGAAGCCTGCGGTGTCGGGCGATGCAGGGTTGAGGGGGAGGATGCGATCGCCTCGCAAAGGGTGATTGACGCCTCGTGCGACAAGAAAAATGCCAGACACGTCGTCGCTACCGCTAAATTACAGGTAATGACGTCTGGGAGGCCCGGGGCGGCATAAGTCCAGGGCATTCAGGGGGGAAATGCAAAAAACCGGTCGGCGCGGCGCCATCCGATTCTTCCGGTGTTGCGGAAGGATTCGGCCGGACGCCGGCCCCCCGGGGCGGGCGGCGTTTCAAATCAGGACCCATCGGGGGATGGGGCCGATTGCAGGAGGGGACGGGATGTGAAGCAGCGCGGCAACGCGGGAGCCGGCGCATCACGCCCGGCTCCCGCGGTGGCACACGTGGATATCTAGGTTATTTCACGAGGATCATCTTACCAGTATCGCTGACTGTCTTGCTGGCCATGACGGCCTCGACGCGGTAGAGATAGACGCCGGACGCGAGGCCGCGCCCATCCATCTCGATCTGCCGGCTCTGTCCGGCCGCCAGCTTCAGGGTGCCGATCTGGCGCACGCGCCGGCCGAGCAGGTCGAATACCTCGATGCTGACATCGGCCGCTTCGGGCAGATCGAAGACGATCTGCGTAACCGGGTTGAACGGATTCGGGTAGTTGCCTTTCAGACCGAACGACTCGGGCAGTTCAGCCTGCCATTCGCTGAGGCTCAGGATCTTGAGCGCGTCGATGTCGGACTCCTCGATCGACAGCGTGCCGCCGGAACGGACGCGGTAGGCTTCCACCTCCACCTCGTTGCGCATCAGGCTCACGACGTACTCATTGTCGTGCCCGCCTTCCGGCAGCGCCTCCATCTGCAGCGTCAGCGGGAACACCGCGTTCTGCAGCTGGACGACGTTGGCGGTCGGTTTCGCGAGGCGGCTCTGGTCCGCGAACCGGATGTCGAAAGTGGTGCCCGGCGCCAGCGGCGGCATGCTGTACTGGGGCAGGAGCGCGTCGTCGATCTGGCCGCCGAAGTACAGCTGCTGGCCGTGGCCTTCCTGATCGACGATCAGGACGCGGCCAAAGCTGCTGAGGTCGTTCGGTTCGACCGGCAGGCGGAACGACGTGGTCACGCCACAATCGAACTGCACCGCGCCGGCCTCACGGGCCCGCACCCAGTAGCCGCGGCCCTGCTGCAGGTGATCGGTCGGCTGATAGCCCGAATCCGTATCGTAGCGATACAGGGTATGCGGGATGATCCGGTCGGCGCCGGCCATCAGGCTGAGCTCGACATCGCAGGACGTACCCGCGATGAGGTTCCAGCCGGCCTTGAGGACCACAGTCATCGTGTCGAACCGGGTGCCCTGCAGCGTGGTCAGCGTTTCGTCTTCGGAACGCATCCAGTAGCCGCGGCCGCTTTCGACCTTCGCGGTCGTCGCGTATTTCCCGTCGGCATACTGCAGCAACTCATCGGCTTCGAACGCCGCCGCCGCGTCGCCTTCGGTGTCGAGCGGCAGGCCGACGAGCGACCAGGACCCGTCGAGCACCTGCTGATACTTGCGCACGATGAACGTGTTGTCGACGCCATTGTAGCGCGCCTCGGCCGGCACCGTCGCCGGCGTGGGCACGATCTCGATGGCGCTGACGAACGGATTGTCCACCACGTGCAGGAAGTTGATGTCGATGTTGCCGTCGACGACGTTGACGATGAAGCTCTTCTTCACCGCCGTCTGGAAGCCGGCGTCGCTGACGACGTCGTAGTCATCCAGCACCAGGTTGCCCTCGATCACGACATCGAAGATGCGGTCGCCGGGGTTCTGGGAGCCGCTGTTGGTTTCGGCGAAGTAGAGGTTGACTTCATAGTCGCCGGCGAGGCCGACGGGGAAGTCCCACTCCATCTCCAGGTTGCCGGCCGGATCCCAGCGGTTGCTGCCGTAGACGTCGGACGGGGCGTCCGTCGCGTTCGGGCCCGTGTACGGCGATTTGGAGATCGCGTTGTCGCCCACGTTCGCGTTGTTGTAGGCCACCGGCTTGTTCTTCGTGTCGCGCTCCCACACGATCGGCGTATCGCTGACGCTGCCGCTGCCGGCGTTCACGCGATAGATCGGATCGATGGTCGTCGCCGACTCGATGAAGGTCGCGGTGATCGTGGCGTCGGTGTAGACGCTGAAATCGACCGGGTTGTCGGGGCTCACCAGATCGCCGCTCCAGCCGTCGAACAGCCAGCCCGGATCGGCGGTCGCGGTGAGCGTCACCACCTCGCCGTCGGCGTAGAGCGGCTTGTCGGGCGACTTGGACACCGAGCCGCTGCCCACGATGGTGAACTCGACGAACGAGAGGTGCACGTTGGTGCCCTCGCCCGTGAGCGCCACCACGGCCGGCGAGCCGGCGCCCGTGTGCGCGATCTCGAGTGACGCGTTGCGCAGCCCTTCCGCGCCCGGCGTCAGGACCACCGAGAGCGAGTCCGTCTCGCCCGACGCCAGGCTCACCGAGCCGGCGAAGTCGTGGCTGAAGTCTGAGGCTTCGCTGCCACTGATCGTCACACCCGTCACCGTCACCGAGCCCAGCGAGGTGTTCGAGAAGTAGACCTTCATCGGCACCGAGGCTTCGTTGACCGGGACGGAGAAGAAGTCGACCGTAGCCGGCGAGGCGAACAGGTCCGCCCCGAGCACCGGACGAATCTCCAGCGCCTGGATGACCGGGTTGTCGATCACGTGACCGAGTTCGATCGTGACATTGCCGTCCGTCACGTTGACGACCGAGGACTTCACGAGGGCGGTGTTGGCGCCGGCCTCGGCGAAGATGTCGAAGTCTTCGAACACCAGCGCCCCTTCCATCGAGATGTCGAAGACCCGACCGCCGACCGCGTAGTTCGACGCATCGGTCTCGATGAAGTAGAGGTTGACCTGGTACAGGCCGATTTCGGAGACCGGGAAGTTCCAGGTCATCTCGACGCCGCCCGCCGGATCCCAGCGGTTTTTGGTGTAGACGTCGTCCGGCGCGTTCGTCTCGTTGGTGCCGGTGAAGCTGTTGATCTTACCCGTTTTGTTGTCGTCGCCGCCGGCATTGACGTAGGGAGACGGGACATTTTTCGTGTCGCGGTCCCAGTCGAGCAGCGCGTCGGTCGTATTGCTGCCGCCGGCGTTGACGCGGTAGATCGGGTTGCCCGTAGACACCGTCCCGCCGCCTTCGGCGCCGTCGCCGCTGATCGCCACGCTCACCGTCCCGTTGGCGCCGTCGTGCGTCACATCGAGCGTCGCATTCGCCGCGCCGACGAGGGTCGGCGCGAACGTCACGTCAACATAGACGGTGTCGTCCGGCATGAGCACGGCCGGCAGGGTGAAGCCGTAGCTCAGGCTGAAGTCGGCCCCACCGCTGAGGGCGATATTCGAGATGGTCACGTTCTGGTTGCCGCCCGTGTTAAACAGCGCGATCATCTGGGCGTCGTTGGCGCCGAGGTTGACCTGGCCGAACGCGAGGCTGGCCGGCGCGGCGGACAGCGTGCTCGGCACGACGGAGCCCGGATCGGACAGCGCGGTGCGGTTGAACACTTCCATCGAGGCCAGTTCAGGCCCGCCGCCGGTTTCGCCCGAGCCGGCCGCAATGTAGATGCGCGTCCCGTCGACGACGGCCGCGGTGCCGTGGCGTCCCTTGTCCAGCGCGTCGAGCGTACGCCAGCTGTTCGTGTTGGTGTCCAGCACCTCGACTTCACTGTGCGCCAGGGTCTGAAGACCGCTTTCGCCGCCCATGATGAAGAGGTCGCTGCCGACCACCGCCGCCGCCGTGCCACCGCGCGGCGTCGGAATGTTGCCGCTCAGGGCAGGCAGGGTCGACCACGTGCCCGAGACGAAGTCGAACACATCGACTTCCTCCACGGTATCGCCGACGCTGCCCGCGCGGCCGCCGGCCACGTAGATCTTGTCGCCGACCACCGCCGCGTTGAAGTGGTCGCGCGGGTGCGGCATGTCCGGCATGACGGTCCACGTGCCCGTCGCCGGGTCGTATTCGTCGAACAGCGGCAGATGCACCGCCGAGCCCGAGTGGCCGCCGAGGCTACCGCTGACGAGGTAGAGCTTGCCGTTGTAGGTCACGACGCCGGCGCTGCCGCGCTGGCGGGCTGCCGGTATCGTGGCGCCCACCGACCAGGTGTCCGATCCCGGCGCGTAGGTGTAGATGTTCGGCACCGGCACCTCGCTCGGGAAGTCGCCCACATAGGCGCCGGCGACGTAGACCGAATCGCCCAGCGACACCGCCTGGAAGTGGTTGAATTCGATCGGGGGCAACGTCAGCGACGTCCACGTGCCCGTTGCCGGGTTGAACCGATCCGTCTTCCGGCTGCCGCGTCCACCCATCAGGTAGAACTGGCCGTCGTGCTTGACGAACGAGCTCTCGTGACGCTGCTTTGGATTCGTGGGCGCCTGATAGGTGTGCCAGCGATCCGCGATCGGCGTCGGGTCCAGCACCACGTCGATCGCATCCCACGTCGCCGCGAAGGCGGGGCCCGCGCCGGCCGAGGTGGAGATGATGCCCACGGCGAGCCCCGAAGGCACGCCCGGGCTGACCTCGTAGCTGCCCTGGATGGCCGCCAGAAGATTGCCCGACACCGGGATGGGCAGGCCGAGGAAGATCGGATAGCCGCTGTCGATGACGTATTTCGGCTGGACCGTTCCGGCCACCGGATCGACCGTGAGCCAGAGATCCAGGTTGGTCGCGCCGATCGCCGTCGTCGCCGTATAGTTCGTCACCGTGGCCACGCCGCCTTCCTCGTGCGTGACCTGGACGCCGCCCACGCCGGCCTGTGCGTTGAGCACGAGGCGGACGTAGTTATCCATGTCGCCGGTGCCGATGTACATGCCCTGCGCCTGATTGTCCTGCGGCGTCATCCCGCCGAAGAACGGCCCGGGCATCTTCACCTTCACGGTATAGGGCCCCGACGCGCCGGCGACGTTGACGCCGAACTGGAAGCCGTACTCCTGGGTGTTGGTCGCGCCGGTGGCATCGCCTTCGGACACGGTCGAGACCGTAAACAGGCCGGCGGTGCCGCCCGGGATCAGTTCGTTTTCGTCGTACAGATCCAGGTAGTCGGTCGTCCCGTTGGTCATGAGACCGGTGAAGCCAACGCCGAAGAAGCCCGTTCCGGGATCTTCGTTGAGGAGCGGGTAGATCACGGGCAGCGTGAGGTTGGCGCCGTTCGTGTCGTCGATGGCGAAGGCGTCGTGGATGTCATCCACCCCGTCGTTGTCGTCATCGGGGTCGATGAGGTCGGAGGTGAGGTCGCCGTCGTTGTCCGCCGGCTTGCTCGCGGCCGAACAGGGGTTCGAGCCGTTCATCAGCTCGTCTTCGTTGTCGAAGCCGTCGTTGTCCTCATCGAGGAACGGATCGGACACGCCGGTACAGACACCGCCGCCGTTGCCGTCGTAGTCGCCCGGCTCGAAGACCCAGATGTCGTAGCTGGTGAAGTCGGCCACCCAGATCGTGCCGGGGAAAGGATCGTTGTCGCCCTGCGCGGTGACGTCGAGCGGGACGCTGCCGAAGTTGGTAAAGAACGCCTCGGTGCCGTTGCCGGCCGGGTGGTTGTTGAGCACCTGGTCGCCGGCCTCGTTGAGGTCGATCCGGTAGATCGTATTGTTGTTGTAGCCGGCAGCGAAGAGGTCGCCCTTGAACTTGTTGTTGAAGTTCGAGGCGGTATACTCGGCGAGGCCGTTGGTCGACACCTTGAAGGTCGAGAGCGCGCCGTCGGTCTCCCCGGGGCTGCGGTAGTCGCACTCATCGGGCAGGGCCATGCTGAGCGGGACCGGCGGCCAGTCGGCCGGCAGCGGGTAGTTGGTGTCGGTGCCGTCGCGCCAAACGCCGGTGTTGAGGTTCGAGTCGGCGTTGTAGTCGCCCGTGTAGAGGCCGGCGCCGGCGGGGTTGCCGCGGATCGGCGCGGGGTGACCACCATAAAAGCGCTGGCCCGGGACCGTGGAGTGGACGTAGTGCAGGTTGTCGTAGTTGTTGACCTGCGGGTCGTTCGGGCCCGGCGTGTTCGAGCCGGGCTCGAGCGGGTCGTACTGGTTGGTACACGTGCCCGCCATGCCTTCGCCCCACGGATGACCGCCCCAGCCGCCGTTGGCGCCGTTGTCGATCGAGTACATCCGGCCGGCGCGGCCCGGCGTGCGGGTCACCACGACGTCGTAGGGATTCCGGAAGCCGGCTGCATGCAGAAAGACCGGTTCGCCGGGGACGATCTTGGCCTGGTTAAGGCCGTCGTTACCGCCCCACGGGTCACCCACGTCGATGCCGTCGTAGCCCGGCAGGTTGGGGTCGGTGATGCCGTTCACGTTGGGACGCGTCGGGTCGTCCAGCGTGGGCATGTTGTATTTGTATTTGGCGCCTCGGCTGTCCGTCAACGTCGGCAGGCCATTGACCGCCGGAAGGTTGATCCCCACGATGGCGGCCGCGTAGGCGTATTCCGTGATGAAGGCGAAGTTATTGGACGGGGCGCCGGCGTTGGTGAAACCGCCCACCGCGACGAAGAGCGTGTCGCCGGTGAGGCTCAGCGCCATGCCGTTGACGGCGTGGTTCTCTTCCGAACGGGCGAGGCCGCGCACGATGTCGACGCGCTCCCAGAAGCCGGACGGGTCGTGCCGGCTGGCGCCGTTCCACGTCAGCCGGGAAATCACCCCGGAGTTGGTGTCCAGGCCCGTATCCTGTGCCCCCCCGTTGCCGCCCACGCGCGAGTCGCTCGAGGACACATAGAGCACCGGATTGGACGCCGTGCCGGTGACCACGATGCCCGTGGCCTGCCGGCTGTTCTCGCCGGGATTGGCGGTGCCGTCATCGTCGTAGTTGGGTACGTTACGGACCAGCGTCACCACTTCCTCGCTGGCGACCTGATAGCTGTTGGCCGCGTTGCGCGTGACCTCCATGATCCGCACCTTGCCCACTTTCTCCAGCACGTACAGCAGGCTGTCCGGCCCGAACTGGAGCGAGGTCGGCTTGTTGCTCGCGTTGCTGGCCAGGGCCGACACCCCGAAGCTGACGCTCGTGATGTTCAGCGTTACGGTGGCCACATCCGTGCTGACCCCGTCGGACGCCTGGTAGGTGAACGAGTCCTGCGCCGTGCCCAGCCCGTCATGGGTGTAGGTAAACGACCCGTCGACGTTGAGCTGCAGCGTGCCGTGTAGCGGACCGCTGACCAGCGAGGCGCTGGTCGCGTTCGTGTCGTTTTCGAGCACGCCCGGCGCGGCGGAGGTAAGCGCCGTGCCTTCCACGACGTCGAACACGTCGTCGACGGCCACGGGCGCATGGTACGCCGTAGCCGCGAGGCGGCCGGGCGTCACCGGTGTATCGTGGATCGCGCCGGCGAGCGGCAGGAAAAGCAGTGAAAGAGTCAACAGCAGACCGCCCCGGTGGATCGAACGGTTCATATGCGTACGTTTGGCTTGCATCTTACTTCGCAGTAGGTACTCAGTGACAAAATCTGGAGGCGCATCATTGGGGCTCTATGGGGGTATGCGCACTTTTTACTTGAGGAGCGTCATCCGCCCCATCCGTACTTCAGTGGCGGTGGCCATCGAGGCCCTCACCTGGTAGACGTAAATCCCGGACGCCAGCGAGGTCCCGTCGATCGTCAGCTGCCGGCCCGCGCCGGCCGCCAGTTCCGTTGCCGGCGTCTCGAGGACGCGCCGGCCGACGAGGTCGTACACGATCACCTGCACGAGCGCCTGCTCGGGGAGATCGAATACGATCTGGGTCTGGGGGTTAAACGGGTTCGGGTAATTCCCGGTGAGCGCAAAGCGCTCGGGCAGTACGTCGTTCGCCGACGCGCCGGCCGTGAGGCGTATCGCCTGCACGTCGGGGTCGCGAATCACGATCGAGTCGCCGGCGGCAACGGGGTGCGACCGGACGGTCCGGGCATCGATCAATTCTTCAAGGACGAGCGGTCCGTGGGTGGGCTGCGGAAGCCGTTCGATGGCGAGCGTGAGGGGGTAGGCATCGCTCTGCACCTGGATGACACCCTGCTCTCCTTCCACCGCGCGGGTGTCTCCGGAGAAGCGGGCGTCAAATGCTCCCCGGGGAGTACGCGGGGGCATCGAGAAGGGTAGCCGGTCTCCCTCCGAGAAGAAGGTCGCGCCAAAAAACAGGTGCTGGCGTCGGCCGGCGTCGTCGCGCACCGAAAGCTCCCCGAACGTCGACACATCCTCTTCCGTCGCGTCGCCCGCTTGCCCGAGGCCAGCATATTTGGCCCCGGCGCTGCACGTCAGGCTGATCGCCCCCGCCCCATCGGCCAGCACCCAGTAGCCGCGGCCCGAACGAACGACATCCGTCGACTGGTAGCCGCCGTCGTAGCCGAAGAGTGTGCCCGGAACCAGGATGCCGGACGGGTCGGAGATGGCGCCGAACGCCACGTCGCAGGCGGGGCCGGCGATCATGTTCCATCCGTCGGTCAGCGTCAGTTCGGCCGTGGCGATCGACTCGCCGTCATATGTCTGCGTCAGCATGCCGTCCGTCAACAGCCAGTAGGCCCGGCCGGAAGAGACCGTCGGCGTCTGGACATACCCGGAGCCGCCCCATCCATAAGGCGCGATGACGGGCGCCACCGACGTAAACACGTCTTCGTAGGCCGCGTCGGTCGTCGCGACCGGGATCCCGACCATATTCCACCCTTCGTTCGTCGACGTGTAGGGTGTCGTGATCTCGATGAGTTCGATGCCCTGCAGCATCGGGTCGCCGGACTTGTTGATCAGGTCGATGTCGATGTTGCCGTCGCTCGTGACCACCAGCGAACGCATGGCGCCCACATCGTGCCCGTAGGTGTTAAAGAGGTCGATGTCCGCCAGGCCGGCCGGCACCGTGCCGTCTACCGCGATGTCGAACTGCCGCGGCCACGTGGCCCAGCTCGGGTCGTTCGGAGCGGTGAAGACCTGCTCGGCGAGGTAGAGGCGCACCTCGACGGTCTTGCCGGCCGCGACCGGGATGTCCCACTGCATGTTCGGATCGGAATTCGGATCCCAGCGTCCGCGCTGGAACAGCGCCGTCGGCGTGCCCGCCGGCACGGACGCGTGCAGCGTGATCGGGTCGTTTTTGCCGTAGGTCTTGTCGCCCGTGGCGGCCGCGTTCACAAACGGGCTCGGCGTGCCGGCCAGCGCGTCGCCGCTGCCCCCGCTGACGGCCTGATCCTCTTCCCATACCGGATTGCTTCCGTCGACGAGCTCGGGCCCGCCGGCGTTCACGCGGAAGAGGATGCCGCCGGCCACGTCATGCCCCTCGCCGCTCAACGGAATCTGGAGCGGGGTATTGGAGCCATTGTGCGTGACGTTGACCTGGGCCGAGAATGTCCCCACGGCCTCCGGTGTGAACGAGACGTTGAGGATCGCCGCGATGCCGGGCTGAATCGTAACCGGCGTGGCCAGGGTCTTCCCGAACACTGACGCATCGTCGCCGGTGATCGTCACGGCCGTGATGGTGATGGGCAGCGTACCCGATGTATTGGTGAGCACGATGTCATGCGACGCCGTGGCACCCACGGCGATCGATCCGAACGGTACGTCGGCCGGAGCAGGCGACAGCGTGCTAGGGACCGTCGCCCCCTGCGCGATGAAGAACGAATCCCACGTCGCATCGAACTCGGGCCCCGGGCCGGCCGAGGTCGCGATCAGACCCACCGCCAGCCGCGACGGCACCCCGCCGGCCAGTGTGTACGTCCCCTTGACGACGCTGAGCAGCGGGCCGGACAGCGTCCGCGCCGTGCCGAGCGCGACGAGCGCGCCTTCGTCGATGGCGTAATACGGCTGGACGGTCCCCGCTACGGGGTCGATCGACAGCACGAAGTCGATGTTGGCCGCCCCCTTGGCAGAAGGCACCGTGAAGTCGGCGCTGCTCTGCACCACGCCGGCGCTCTCGTGCACCACCTGGAAGCCGCCGACGCCGCCCAGTGCGGCGAGGACGACCTTCACGTAGTTGTCCATGTCGCCCGTGCCGATATAGATGCCCTGCGACTGGTTGTCGACCGGCGTCAGGCTGTTGAAAAACGGCCCCGGCATGCGCGCCGTGATCGAGAACGGCCCGGTGGCCTCACTGACGTTGACGCCGAACTGGAAGGCGTTGTCCTGCGTGTTGGTCGCGCCGGTGGCGTCGCCTTCGGTGACGGGGTTCACGGTGAAGAGGCCGGCAGTGCCGCCCGGCACGAGCGCCTCGTCATCGAACTGGGTGAGCCAGTCGGTGATGCCGTTGTGCATGAGGCCCGTCAGGCCCAGCCCGAAGAAGCCGGTGCCCGGGTCCTCGTTCAGGAGCGGGTAGTCCACCGGCAGATCGAGCGTCGTGCCGTTCGTCGCGTCGATGGCGAACGGATCGTCCACGTCGGCCACGGTGTCGTTGTCGTCGTCCGGATCGAGCAGGTTCGAGGTGAGGTCGCCGTCGTTGTCGGCCGGCTTGCTGACGGCCGAGCACGGGTTCGTGGCATTGAGGATTTCGTCCTCGTTGTCGTATCCGTCGCCGTCCTCGTCGAGCAGCGGATCCTGCGCACCGGAGCACTCGCCCACCATCCCGCCGCCGAAGTCGGCCGGCTCGAAGACGTAGATCGCGTGTTCGGTGAAGCCGGTCACCCAGATCGTGCCCGGGAAGAGGTCGTTATCCCCCTGCGTGGTAACGTCGAGGGCAACATCGCCGAAGTTCTCCGCGAAGATTTCCTCCCCGTTGAGCACCTGGTCGCCGGCCTCGTTGAGCGCGATGCGATAGATCCGGTTGTCGTTGTAGCCGGCGGCGAGGAGGTTGCCCTTGAAGGCATTGTTGAAGTTGGACGCCGTGTATTCGGCGATGCCGTTGGTCGAGATCGGGTAGACGACGAGCGAGCCGTCGTCGATGCCCGCATTGCGGAAGTCGCACTCGGCCGGATTGGCCTGATCGACGGGCACGGGCGGCCAGTCCGCCGGCAACGGATACGCGGGGTCCGAGCCGTCGCGCCAGACGCCGGTGTTCAGCGTGGGGTCGGCGTTGTATTCGCCCGTATAAAGGCCCGCCCCGGCCGGGTTGCCGCGGATGGGCGACGGGTGGCCGGCGTAATACCGCTCGCCGGGGGCCGCATAGTTTTCATCGCCCGGCTGGAGTTCGCGGACGTAATGCAGGCCGTTTTCGTTGTTGACGGTGTCGTCGTGCGGCCCCGGATTGCTGGATCCCGGTTCGGCGGGGTCGTAATTGTTGGTGCAGACGCCGGCGTCGGCCCCCGGGTACGAGGTCTCGCCAAAGGGATGGCCGCCCCAGCCCCGGTTGGCGCCGTTGTCGATCGTGTACATCCGGCCGGCGCGCCCCGGCGTGCGGGTCACGACCACGTCGTACGGATTGCGGTAGCCCGGCGAATAGACCTGCACCGGACCGCCCGGGACGATCTTGGCCTGATTCAGCCCGTCGTTGCCGCCCCACGGGTCGTTGACGTCGACGCCGTTGTAGCCGGGGACGGTCGGGTCGTCGATGCCGTTCGCGTTGGCGCGCGTCGGGTCGTCCAGCGTCGGGAGGTCATAGATATAGGACTGACCCTGGGCATCGACCTGCACCGGCATCGCCTCGACGGCGGCGAGATCGATCGACACGATGGCTGCCGAGAGGGCGTATTCGTTGATGTAGGCAAAGTTGTTCGACGGGGCGCCGGCGTTCGTGAAGCCGCCCATGGCTACGAACAGGGTATCCCCCGTAACGCTGAACGCCATGCCGTTGTTGGCATGGTTCTCCTCGGATCGCGGCAGGCCGCGGACGATATCGACGTGCTCCCAGTAGCCGGCCGGATCCGTACGGTTCGCCCCGATCCACCGGATGCGCGATATCACGCCGGAGTTGGTGTCCAGCCCCGTATCCGGGTTGTTTTCCTGCCCTCCTACCCGCGAATCGCTCGAACTGGCGTAGATGACCGGATTGTCGGCCGTCCCGCCCACCACCAGGCCGGTGCCCTGGCGGATCTTGACCGAGGCGTTGACCTGCCCGTCGTCGTTGTGGTTGACGATGCTCCGCACCGTACCGAGGACTTCCTCGGAAACGAGCGTGTACTGGTTGGCGGCGGTGCGCTCGAGGGTGAGCGCATTGATCTGGCCCTTTTTACGGAGGACGTAGAGGATGCCGTCGGGGCCGAATTGCAACGAGGTCGGCTGCGTGATGGTGTGCCCCGTGATGGCGCTCACGCCGAACGAGATCGGGGTGATGGCCAGCGTCACCGTGGCCGGCGCGCTTTGCGTCACGCCGTCGCCGGCCCGGTAGGTGAAGGCGTCGGCCATCGTGCTGAGGCCGTCGTGGGTGTAGACGAAGGAGCCGTCCGGATTCAACACGACCGTCCCGTGCGCCGGCTCCGTTTCGATCACGGCGCTCGTCGCGCCGGTATCGTTGAGCAACACGCCCGGCGCCGCCACGGTGAGGGTCGTGCCTTCGACGACGGTGTAGAGGTCGTTTACCGCCACGGGGGCCACGCGCGCGTACGGAGATCCCATTCCCGAATCCAGCGGACCCGCTCCGGATACGAGCATAGCGAATGCCAGCATCCCCAATACATGAAGCGCCAGGCGATTCCCCTTCAACGATGTGTTTGACAAATGCATAGCAACAGGTTGGCGGCTCTAAAGCGCCGCACCGGAGTGAGGACCCATATTGACCAGGATCGAAGAGGGCGACGGGAAGCGCGTCTGCAGGGACAGTGCGCGATCACGGCCGTGGTGGCAGAGGAGGATGGGTGACACGCCGGCGCCTTCTGAAGGCCAATACGCAAAGATGGGGCCCATATGCCGCGCAAGGGGGGCTGAACGCGACGAAATACCCTCTAGAGCCTCAGTATAGCGAATCACTTTTCCGAATCGACCCGGAAAGGATTCCAAATCTGCCCTGAGTGTGTCACGAAACTGTGACACCGCCGGTGAAAACGTAACCCCCGCCGGGCGGGCTCATGGTGGTGGTTAACCCACCGCTTCGCCGGGGTAACCGGGCTTCACAGGACACGACCAAGGTACGCCCGGGAGCCGGCTCCCGGGGGGTGGTTATGGCGCATCCGACTAGCGCATACGGCCTATACCCGGATAGCCTGGATGCCTCAGGACGTGACGGAGATTTCCTTACGCGGACTCACGGCCCGGGGGGAACGGCCGTCGAGGACGTCGGCCATGTAGCGCCCGAGGGCCTGGGGCGAACAGACGTCGCGCCACCAGTTCAGCGAGGCCCGGTGGAGCGCCTCCATGCGTTCCGGATCCCCGAGCAGGCCGTCGAGGACGTCTTCCAGCTCGCTCCAGTCGTCGACGATGAGCGCCGGCGCGCCGTCGTAAAACCACCGGGACGGGAGGCGTTCGGTGATCACGATGCATCCATACCGCATCCCTTCGAAATAACGGAACGTTTCGATCGACGTCCCCCGGGGCGCGAGGCAGATGCGGGTGTCCATCATCCGCGTGGAGTACTCGTTGGGATCGGCCGACCGGATGGCCTTGTAGCTTTCGGTAATCTTCAGGTCGATCGCCCACTCGGGGCGCGTGCCGACGAGCCGCTTGAGCCCATCCAGCATGGTCTGCCGCGCGTGGCTCTTCGGCGTCTGAAACCAGCGTTTGGGCGACCAGATCGGATAGGGTTTGTGGACCACGCTGCCGGCGAAGGAGAGGTCGAACTGCCGCTCCGCCAACGGTTTCACGGGCAACTCGATCTGATTGGCATACCCGAGCGGGATGGGGTGGATGCGCTCGCCGAGCGGCATCCCATCCGGCGGCGACGCCAGCGACGCCCGGAGCCGGCCCGGCAGGTACCGCATGCCGGCCTGCAGGTACTGGAACCACGTCAGGAAGCGCTGATAGGTCGGCCGGCTGAACAGCGCAAAGCCGAGGTCCGGCCCGATGCCGTAACACTTGAACAACCGATGCACGCGCTGCGCGTAGGCCGGCACGCGGCACCACTCATCGCCCAGCACCACCGCCACGACGCGCTCGCCGTACGAAGGCAACGCGTCCAGGTCCCAGGTCAGATACACCTGGTACCCCTCCCCCTGGAGCCGCTCTTCCAGGGCGATCATCGCCTTGCCGAAATAGTCGGTATGCAGGTTGATCTGGCGCTCCTGATCGAACGGATCCCATGCGATAGGCGCCTTCCCCTGGCCGAGGCAGACGAAATACGTGTTGCGCGGCTTCATCGCTCAGACCCCCGCGCGCTGCTTCGCCGGGCTGGATTCCCGTCGGGCGATCCCCAGGGCCGCTATTTGCTGATAGACGGCCTCCGCACGTTTCAGCAGCGCGGCGTACGACGGCTTCTGCAACTCGGCCTTCATGGCCGCCTTCATCTCCTTGCGCCGCTGCTCCCCTTCCGAACCCAGCTGCTCGGGGTCGCGCAACGCGTTCATGTTGGCCTCCGTGTACTGGAATACGCCAAAGTCCTTGCCATAACGGGCATTGACGGCTTCGATGACCTCGTCGAGGTGGTTCGTGGTCATGTCGAACGGACTGATCACGCACGCCGGCGCGACATCCATGATCTTCTCATAAAAATGGATGTAGCCGCGCACCGCCTGGCGCAGCGACACGTACGGCCAGCGGCTCACCAGCGAGATGGCGGCCCCGCGCGGCTCGCGGATCGTGATGAGCACCGGAAGCCCCGCCTTCGCGGCCTGGATGATCTGCGCCGGCGAATGCAGATGGTGAGCCAGCCGCAGCGGACGCTCCTGGCTGCGTTTGAAGGCCACCGTCGCGAAGCTGTTGCCCGAGCCCTGGAAGCCGTCGATCACGAACTCGGTGCCGGCGTTGATGGTGCATTCGGACGGGTCGATGTGGCCGACCGCCTTGCGCTGGGCCCACCAGATAAAAGGCTGATAGAACAGCCGCAGGCCCGGTTCGCGGGCCAGCAGCGAACGCACTTCAAATTTTAACTGAAGGAGCGGTCGTTTCACGCGCTGTAACGCCATAGCTGTCACCAAGGACCTGTGCTAGTTGTTCGTTGATATCCTGTACCGTTCGGTCGATCGTAAACCGCGCCTCGGCGGCCCGCCGGCCGGCCGACGCCATGCGTTCGGCCGCATCGGGGTCGGCGAGCACCTGCCGGATCGCGTCCGCCAGTGCCCCCTCGTCGCCCGGCGGGGTCAGCATGCCCAGCCCGGCTTCGTCGATGATTTCGAGCGCGCCGCCGGCCTCCGCCGCGATGACGGGCCGCCGCGCCAGCATCCCCTCCACGATCACCCGGCCGAACGGCTCGGGCGAGATGGAGGTGTGGGCGACGATGTCGACGCTGCGCATCAGCAGCGGCACATCGTCCCGAAAGCCGAGAAAAAGAACCCGATCCGCGACCCCGAGGGACTCGGCTTCACGGCGGAGCTGCGCCTCATAGGCTTTATCGTCCTGAAACAACGCGCCCCCTACCAGGACGGCGCGCACGTCGGGCAACGCCGGCAGGGCCCGGAGCAGCACGTGCTGCCCCTTCCAGGGCGCCAGGCGGCTGAAGACGCCGACGAGCCGGTAGCGGCCCGCACCCAGCGCCTCCCGCTGGGCGGCGACGGCCTCTTCGGTCACGCGGTCGAAGACCGACGGGTCGTGCCCGTTGAACACCGTCGACGTCGGCGTGCGTCCGCCGCTTTCGGTGAAGGCGACGCGGGTGGCCTCGGAATTGACGAGCACCCTCCGGATGAACCGGTTCGCCATCTGCACGGCGAGCGCCCGGTGCATCCCGCTGAAATGGTCGGCCGTCATGATGTCGTGCAGGTTCCAGACGACGGGCCGGCGCGCGAGCCATCCGGCGAGCGCGCCGACGATCATGCCCTTCTGCGAGTTGGCGAAGACGACGTCGTACCCCCGGGCCAGCCGGCGTACCCGGTTGACCATCCCGAGCACCGCCGGGATCGCCTTCAAATCCTGCATCCTGCCCCCCTCCCGCTCGACGCCCAGCATCGCATCCGATGCCGCGATCACCTCGCAGGACACGCCGGCCTCGCGGAGACGGTCGACGAACGGGCCCGGCTCGAACACGACGACATGCGCACGGTCCTGCAGCCGCCGGGCGATATCCAGGAGATACAGTTCGGCCCCGCCCAGGACGCCGGCGTGATCGACAAACAGGATGCGCGGCTTCATCGGACCACCTCCTCATACACATCGCGCGTCTGGCGGGCGATGGCCGTCCAGGTATAGCGCTCTTCCACAAAACGCCGGCAGGCCTCCGCCGTGGGCAGCTTCAGATGGCCGCCCAGCACCTCGCCGATGTACTGCGCGAGGGTGGCCGGCGCGGCATCCGGCATGATCAGGTCTTCCGAGAGATCGCGGACGACCTCGGGCAGCCCGCCGATGTTGGTCACGAGCACCGGCGTGCCGGTGGCCATGGACTCGACCGTGATCAACCCGAACCCCTCCAGCGCCACCGTCGGCACGATCGAAAAATCGGCCGCGGCGTACGCCCACGGCAAGTCCTCCTCGGCGACGAAGCCGAGCAGCCGCACCTGTTCGGACAGGTTGCGCTCGACAATGCGTGCCTGCAGCTCATCGCGGATCGGGCCGCTGCCGGCGATCATCAGCAGGGCGTCCGGATGCGCGCGGCGGACCTCCTCCATCGCGTCGATCAGGTTTTCGAGCCCCATCCGGCGCGCCAGCCGGCGGACGACGAGCAGCGTCGGCCGGTCGACCGGCCACCCGAGACGCCGGCGCGCATCCGCGCGGGTGCCGGCGACGGTGAATCGCTCCAGATGAACGCCCCCGCGCACGATGCGGATGCGGTCCGGGTCGATGCCGTACGACGCGACGAGCACGTTACGAAACGCCTCGGACAACACGATGAGCCGCTCGGCGCGGCGGTAGACGGTGCGCTCCAGGAGCCATTTCGCCTTCACGGCCAAGCCGGCCTCCCCTTCGGCCTGGGACTCCGCCGCCCAGGGGCCGTGAAAGTGCACCACCAGCGGGGTCCGTTTCAGCGCCCCGAGCGCGGGAAAGGCAAACAACGCGAAGTGGGCGGCGACCAGATCGAATGCCCCACCGGCCAGCTCGGCCTTCGTCGCCGCGCGCACGGCGCGGAGCCGGCTCGGCAGCGAGGCGTCGTGCGGCGAAAAGGCCTGCACGCGCCCATCCGTACGCGCCCCCACATCCGACCGCCCCACGACCAGCCCCTTCCCCTCCACGCCGGCCTCCGGCAGGTGTTGCGCCAGCGCATAAAAGACCCGGTCCAACCCGGCCCCCTTCTCGTCGGGCAGCCACCCCACGCCGATCTGCAGCGCGCGCAACGTGCGCAGCGCCGAGGCGGGCGGGGCGGTCTGGATGTCGGAGATGGGGTTCATGGATTAGCGATCAGGGATTTGCGAGCAAGGATTGGCGATTTACGGATTAGCTAGGAATAAAGGTCAAAGGTATCCATAGCGCGCCTTTGTTGGGGCGGTGAGGATGGACGCGAGGGTGCGGCTTGAGGCTGGCAGGCGGGTCTTCCATTTTTCATCGAGCGAGATCCCGCGGTTCTCGTACCGCATCGGGTTGCCGGCGATGGTATGGATACTGCCTTCCCTGAAGTTTTTGACGGCTTCGGCCTCGTACGGGGTGCCGAGGAAGTCGCACACGGCCTGGAACGTGCCTTCGGGATCGGTGGCCAGCGTCTCGTATTTGATCAGCTGGTAGGTGCTGGCGTCGAAAAAGCTCGAGGCGAGCCGCGAAAACAGCGCATTCTGGGTAATCCAGGCGGTCGATTGCCGCGCCGTGTAATACAGCCGCTTATGCAGGTTGAAGCCTTCGCCGGCATCGGACAGGTGCTTGGTCACCGAATAGATGAACGCGCGCGGGTCCTTCACGAGGTGGATCACCTTGAGGTTGAACAGCCCCGAGTGGTGGAGCCACGCGAGGCGATAGGGATCTTTCGAGGCGTCGACGATCCACGCCGGCGTCTCGCCCAGCTGCTCCTGCATGAGGTCCATGAAGGCCGACAGGATTTCGGCGTTGTTGCGTCCGTACGTGTCGATGGCGCGCTTCATCTCGCCCGTGGGGGTAAAGCCCCGTTTGAAGGCGCCCAGTTTCGGGATGCGGAGCGTCCGGCCGGCGTTGTGCTTCTCGCGGAAGAAGTGGAGCCGGGGCTCGGGCTGAGCCAGGGGATCGACGCGCCGGCGCATGGCCGACCAGAACACGCATTGTTCGACGAACTGCCCGCAGCTGCAGGGACGCACGCCGCCCTGTTCGATCTCGTGCGGCCAGATGTGCAGCTCGCCCATCGTCTGGATCTGGGTGTGCGCTCCGAGCATCGATTCGAGCAGCGTCGAGCCGCTGCGCCCGATGCTGGCGATGTATATGAGGTTGATCTTGGACTGAGGGTTCATACGGCTCCGTTCGTAGCGTGCCCGTTGCGTCGCAGGCGGATAGCTTCTTCATACACCGCGCGGTGCTGGCGAGCGACGGCCTCCCAGGAAAATTCCGCCGCGCGCGCGAGTCCGTCGCGGATCATCGCGTCGCGCCGGCCGGCGTCGTCGAGCAGGGTGACGACCGCGTCGCCGAATGCGGCGTCCGGCGCGATGGTCCCGTAGCGGCCGGCGTCCAGCACATACCCGGCGCCGTCGTTTGCCGAGCAGACCACCGGGGTGCCGCTGGCCATGGCCTCGATGTACGGGATGCCGAAGCCTTCATAGACGCTCGGGTAGGCGAAGACCCACGCCGACCGGTAGAGCGCGGCGAGGGTCTGGTCGTCGGGAAAACGCACGTTGCGCACCCGCGGGTGTTCGGGGGCGTGGTCCGCCACCATGATCAGTTCGGCATCCGGCCGGGCCGGCAGCACGCGTTCGACAAACGTCTCGAACAGGAAGCGCCCGCGCTTGCGGCCTTCCCAGGTGCCGATATACAGGATGGTCGGCGCGGCCGCCTTCTCCCCGGGATGGAAGAGCGACAGGTTGACGCCGTTGTTGGCCAGCCGGCTGAGCCGGTACACCTCGGCCGTTTTCGGGCCGACCGCCAGCGACACCGTCGCCAGACGCGCCGCCAGGTGTTCGAGCGGATACACCGCGTACTGCGCCAGCCGGCGTTTCAGCGACGTGGCGGACCGGGCCTCGAACAGCGCCGAGCCATGAAGCGTCCGCACCGAGGCGCCGCCCCGCGCAAAAAGAAACCAGTCGTCGCCGTGCAGGTGCACGACGTCGAACCCCTTGAATCCCGCCCCGTTGAGCAGCACCGGAAGCCCGAACAACCGCAGCAGCTGATTTTCGCGCACGGCCGGCATGCCCTCGAACAGGCGCACATGCCGGTAGCGGACGCCCTCGGGTTTCGGGGACAGGCTGAAGACGGTCACCTCGTCGCCGGGGTGGCGGGCCAGCTCGTCGGCGAGCCGGCTGACGGCCACTTCGACGCCGCCCGGCTTGCGGCCGGGTTCAGGCAGGGTAGTATGAAAAAGCGCGATCTTCACGGTCGTCCCTGGAGCGCCTCACCCCGCCTGCGCGGCGCGGCTCCCATGATAGAGCCTCGACGCCACCGTCATCCCCAGGAAGGCCCATACGATGCATCCCTTGGCGCCGGTCACCTGGTTGGAGGCGCCCATGAGGATAAAAAAGGAGACGACGATCGAGGTGATCATCACCGTAAACTGGTCCGTATTCGCCGCGGTGCAGCGCATCGCGGGGAAGAGCAGCAGCAGGAATCCGAGGACATAGAGCCCGGTGCCCGGCCAGCCGAGCACGTAGAAGATCGTGATGATGCCGCTGTCGAACGTGAACTTGCCGAGCCCGTTGCCGATCGGGTTGCCGAGGATGAGGTCCGACGACTGGGCGTACAGGTCGCTGCGCGCCTTGAAGCTGCCGTCGTCTTCGAGCGAGGTCACGGTATCGACGCGTTCGTTGAGCTTGTCGGACACCGGGCCGAACATCATGAGGGGCAGCATCAGGACGATGCCGATCCCGAGGATGTACATGAGGCGCACCTTCAGGATGCCCTGGAGCCGCCATACGAGGTACATGACGGCGAGAATCCAGCCGGCCCACGACCCGCGCACCATGGCGAGGAGGTAGCCGCCGTATCCCGGCCCCATCGCCAGGCGTGAGAACAACCCTTTCCCGTTGAAGAGCAGGATGAGGCCGGCCATCATCACCATCGCGTACGGCCCCGGCGCGTTGAGCGTCCCGAAGACGCGGATCTCCATCGGCTCGGGGTGACCGATCGACGTCATGCGCGAGCCTTCCATCCACAGCGTGTCCCATCCCGGCGCGAAAAAGAACTGATAGATGCCGTAGAGCCCCATGAGGAACACGCCCCACGTAAAGGTCGACTGGATCGAACGCTGCAGCGCGGGATACTCGTGCCACATGATGGCCACGTGAAAACCGAGCAGAACCGGCGACAGCCACTCGAGCAACTGAAGCGCCGCGCTGACCGGCTGGACGCCCTGCGCCAGACCGATCACCAACCCGTACATGATGCTGACGAGCACGAACAGGAAGGGCTTGTAGACCTTGTTCATCAGGCGTTTGCCGTACCTGAAAAACGTAAACACCGTGAGGAGCACCACGATAAACGGCGTCAACATCGACAGCGGATCGAGGGAATAATACCCGAGCTGGTAGTCGATGATGCGTCGGACGAAGGGCGTCAGAAACCAGGTCCACCAGACAAAACCGAGGTAAAACGTCGGCATCTCCCAGTAAAACCAGAACCCGATGATGAGCGAGGCGATCGGGTAATAATAGTTGAGCAGATCGGCATGCCGGCCCCAGAGCAAAAAGCCGAAGATGGCCAGATACAACAGCAAAAGCCCCATGCCCAGCGTGCTCGCGCGCGTCTGGTAGGCGGCCTCCGGTACCTCGATATGGCGGATGATGCGAATGCTCACAGGGCGGTTTCCGTTAGGATTCGGGGGGATTCGAGGCGCAAGTCCGCGTCGTTCATCACTTCGAGCATACGGGTGGCGATACGCTCCCACGAGAGGTGGCGTTCAAAAAAAGCCTGTCCATCCACCGCGACGTGCTTGCGGAAAGCGGCATCGCCGGCAAGGGCGGCCGCGTTGCGCGCAAACGCCGCCGCGTCGTCGTCCGGCGACAGCATGAACGCGCGCCCGGATGCCTCGCGCAACATGGCATCCGTGTGCTCGCCGGTCGTGCCGACGGTGGCGATGCCGTGCTGCAGCCCGACAATAAACGAGCCGCGCCGGGTAGACACGCCCTTGCGGAACGGGCTCAGGTAGATATCCATCGCGGAGAAATGCGCCGAAACGGACGCCGCCGGCAGCACCCCGGTATCCGTGATCCGGATCGAGCCGCCCACCTCCTTCCGCAGGCGTTCGCCGGCGGTGCCGATGCTAAGCAGCCGGACCCTGTGTCCCTCCGCCGCCATCGCTTCCAGGGCGCGCCGAACAAACCCGAGCATGCGCGACGGATGTGCGCTCCCGAAGACGCCGGCGACCAGTTCGTCCTTCCCGATGCCGAGCGCCTGCCGCGCGGCCGCGCGCGACGTCCGCTCGTTGGGGATGTTGGAGCCCACCGGCAGATGTTCGACGCGTTTGCGCGGAAGCTTCCGCTTGAACGTCTCGGCCCACGGCGCGATCGAAAAAAACACGACATCCGACAGCGCCATCAGCGCCCGAAGCTGCCAGCGGTGCCACGACCCCATCACCAGCGAACGCCAGTCGGTGATCGGCACGAAGGGCTCGTGCACCATCAGCGCCACGCGGACACCCGGCGCCCCCTTACGGATCCGGCGGATCGCCGCCGGCAGCGCGGGATTAAACCCCCACTTGCCGTAGCTGAACGGGTTGTACTGCACCACCAGCCAGTCCGGCGGCTCGCTCAGCACGGCGCCGACGAGCGGACGCATGTGCCGCGGACTATCGATCTCGTAGGCCGAACGGATCGTCACCCCCTCGATCGGCGAATACGCATCCTGATTCGACCAGATCGTCACCCGATGCCCCGGAGCCAGCGTCATCGCCAGGCAACAGGTATAGTCACCTATCCCATCCACCACGGGAGGCAATATCGGATATAGGAGGTGGAGGTTCATGATTGGAATCGCACCGTGTAAATCCTAAAAGGCAAACAGGGAATGGACGACTCGATCGGAGATTGTGCCCGATCCGTCGTTCCCAGGGAAGCGTAGGCGCCGTGTCGGTGCGCCATGTCCCCGATTTGCGATTTGCACTGTGCGATTTGCATGCTAAACGTATCCGTAGAGCGCCAGTTCGTCGCCGGCGACGCGCTCGGCGTCGCGGAGGTCTTCCGCGTTGACGCGTTTGAAGTTGCCGATCGAGCGCGGGTGCGCCTGGGCCAGCATCTTCATGTAGCTCTTGTTGGCCGGCTCGCCGAGGTGTTCGAGGATCGCGCGTCCGTAACCCTGCGGGTCGCGCATGAGGTCCTCGTAGCGGAGCAGCATGATGCGTCCGCTCTCCTTGAGCGCCGGCTGTTCGTAAAACGCGTGGCACTCGCGCACCATGTATTTCCAGAGCCAGATGGCGCGGACATACGGGCTGCTCGCGATGAATTCCTCATCCCGCCCCTCTTCCACCCACCAGGGCACGAAACGGTGATCGAAGGGCCGGCCGAAGCGCATTTCGGAGGCTTGCAGACTCTGCAGGCTCTCGTCGGTCAGCACCTTGTACGTCTTCACCAGCGACTGCGCCACATCCCGCCCATCGCGATAGATGTGGATGACCTTCGCGGCGGGAAACGCCCGGTCGACGAATTCGGGGGTGAAGCTCAGGAAGGGCTCTTTGTAGATCATTTTCCGGACGGTACGCACGCCCTTGAGCGCCCGCACGAGGCCGCCCAGGCCGGTGGACGTGTTCGCCCATTTCTGCAACGCCGCCGCCCGGGAATGGACGCGACCGGAGTGCAGGTAGGCATCGACGAGCCGCTCGAAGGCGACGGCGAGCGCATCGTACACGGCCGGCGTCATCTCGGGATGCCGGACCAGCTGCGGGATCGAGGTCGATACCAGCGTGCCGATCAGCACCTCGGCATCCGGCAGCGTGTTCAGCAGCCGCATGAGGTAGGTCGTCCCCGAACGCGGCGCGCCGAGCACGATGCTCGTCTCGATCGGAGACACGCTCAGGGCCGGGTCCTGGCCGACAAATTGCGAGGGAAAAAGGGTCGTTGCCTGGTCCATACTAGACGGTGCGTAATTCGCCGGCCTGTAGCGCCATGTCATACAGCGCGTCGAGCCGGTCGATAAACGTTCTCATGGAAAATTGCGCGCGCGCCAGCGCGTAGCCGGCGCGGCCTCGGGTCTCGGCCTCGTCGTGGCGCTCGATCAGCCGCTCGATGGCGGCCGCGAGGCGATCGACGTCGTTGGGCGGCACGCGGAGCGCGAAGTCATCGCGCGCGTACTCGGGAATGCCGCCTACTTCGCTGGCGATCACCGCCCGCCCATAGGCGGCGCTTTCGAGCGTCACCAGACCCGCCGGCTCCTGCCAGACGGACGGAAACACGACCGCCCGCGACCGCTGGATGAGCGCCGGCACGTCGCCGCCCTTCACCCAGCCGTGGAAGGTCACCCGATCGCTCAGGCCGTTGGCCCGGCAAAAGGCTTCAAGGCGTCCCTGCAACGGGCCGTCGCCGCCGATGTCCAGATGCGCCGGCCCCCGCACCCGGGCGAACGCGCGCAGCAGCCACTCGGCGCCTTTCTGGTCTACCAGCCGGCCCAGAAACAGGAAACGGGCCACGCCGTCGGCCGGCGTGGGCACATAGGGCGCGTCGACGTCGGGCGCCGGCGAAAGCAGCACGTGCAGACGCGTCGGATCGAACCCGGTCGCCACCATCCGGTCCCGCAGGTAGCCGCTCACCGTGAAGGTGTGCATGCGCGTGCCGGCATACAGCTCGCGCTTGATGCCGCCAAAATGCCGTTTCAGCTTGTCCGGCCGCAGGCTGCCGCACCGCTCGGTCAGATGGCTGACAAAACAGCCGGCCGGCGAATACATGCGGGTGCAGGGCGCCCCCGACCGCACCAGATAACGCGACCCGGTCGGGCACGAGCCCTGGTTGCCGTGCATGGTGCGCACGAGCGGCACCGGCGCGGCGTCGGGATCGGCGACGGGCTTGTGGAGGTGCAGGACGTCCAGCCCGAGGGCCTCGGCCTGTGCGTACAACGCCGCCTCGCTGTCGACGATCACCGTTTTCTCTTCACCACGATGCGCCGGCGATGCGGAGAAATACACCACATCGTGACCCGACGCCACCTGGGCATCGCCCAGGCGCCGCACGTAAGTGGCAATGCCGCCGCTGGCCCAGAGGTTGGGCGCGTAGTGACCGATTCGTCTCATGCGTGCTCGTTTTGCTGGATCCGCATCACGGCTGCAGGCCCCAGTCGGCGTCCCGCTCGTAACCGAGCTTGACGACCAGGTCCGCATAACGCGCCTTGAACGCGTCGAGCAGGGCCGGCGTGAAGTGGTTGCGCCAGTCGCCGTGAACGCCCTTCCGGAAGTGATTCTTCACATCCTCCTCCCCCTTCTTGCGGCCGCCGGACATGCGCTGAAACGATTTTTTGTCCAGGATCCGGCGCAGCAACTCGGCCGGAATCGTGGCCCGGCGGATACGCGGGACGGGAAAGAGCGGGATCTGCCCCGGCATGAAACGACGCCCCTTGTGGTTGAGCCGGTTCATCCGCGTATTGAGCCGCGCGCTCAGCTCGCCGAGCGGACCGTGCCGCTCCTCGTCCAGGATCTCCAGAAAACGCAGAATACGCAAAAACCCTTCGAGCGGCGCGGCGGAAAGCTCCTCCATCTTCATCTCGAGCACATTGGGCTGGCGGTAATTCCAGCGGTCGAACTCCTCGAAGCTCGTCTTGCTGAATTCGAGTTCGAGAAAGAGCCCCTCTTCCCTGGGTACGCTCCGCAGCCGCTCGCGGTGCGCGGCCAGCGCTTCCCAGCCCCGGGTGCTATGGCTGTGCATATGCGAGAAATACGCGGAAACGAGCACGTCCCGCGGGTCGCGGACGACGTGAAAGCCCTTGTAAAAGGTGCAGGCGTCGAGGTGCCGGCTGTCCGCGTTGGTGTAGGCCAGAAAGTCCACCTTGCGGGCCTTCACCAGCCCGTCGAGCGATCCGAAAGGTTCGAAATGCGCCCGCGTATGGGCCATGACGAACCGGATCCCCATGTGAAAACAGATCTCCATGAGGATGTTGTCGATCCAGCCCGTAGCGCACTTGTGGTGTCCGAAAAAGGCGCGCAACGGAAAATCCGATGCGTCGGCGGGGGTAAGGGGCGTTGTGGTCGGGGGCTCGTAAGGCAATGCCAACGTGTCCATAGGTTATTCACCCATTGCTGGTGTCGGGGCGCAGGCGCCCGCGTCGAACGTCAAGGGGTGCTTCACAACGTATTCCAGGCGTTCCAGGATGGCTTCCCAGCTGCCTGTGGGAACGACAAACCCGTTTTCGCCCTCTCGCACGCGCTCTTTCATGCCGGTGTCCTCGGTGACGATGACCGGGACGCCGCACGCGAGCGCCTCGACAGGAGCGTACGCGAAGCCGTCTTCGTAGGTGGGGTGCACGTAGATGTCGGCACGGTGCAGGACCGGCACCGGATCGCCAGGCGCGAGCCGGATGCGGGGATCGCGGGCGATCCATTCCTGCACCTTGCGTTTCATGACCGACGTCGCCCATCCGCCGACGAGCGTCAGCTCGGCATCGGGATGCTGGAGTCGGGTAAAGGCTTCGATCAATAGCGGAACGCCTTTGGTCGCGTCGATGCGGCCGATATAGACGATCCGGAAGCGACCATCGGGGGTACGTTCGACCGGGGGTACAAAACGGGGATCGGCCGTGAGGAAGGTTCTTTTAAGTTTCCGCTCCGGCACGCCGCCCTCGATAAGCGACGCGCGGGTATACTCGGAGTGGGTGTAGATGACGTCGGCGGCGTCGTACTCGCGCAGGGTCTTGCGGGCGAGCGCATCGTTGAGCCACGTATCGCGAATCCCCAGCTGACGCGCCGCTTCGGCATGCCGGCGCTGCACGTTGCGCACGTGGCTGTTGGCCGCGATCAGTTCGAGCTGCGTGTACCCGAGTGCGCGCGCCTTCCCGAACGTATGGAGCGACTTGCCGACAAAACCCATAAACGCGTCGGCGCGCACGTCCAGCTGGCGGGCCACCCGCTTGTCGAACACCTCCTCCCCTACATAGCCCATCCAGGTCGGCATAAACCGCAACGGCGAATACCGTTTCAGCGCCGTGAGTTTGACGAAATCGACGAGATGGCCGATCCGTTCGTCGCCGGGCTTGATCGTATGCGCATAGTAGCCGGCCAGCTCCCCACTCGCCCTCGATTCCTCGACGAGAAAAGCGAAATGCTGGCCCAACCCTCCCTTTCCAAACGGCGTCCTGCAGGCAATTACGCGCATAGTTTTTGATCGCTTCAACCTATTCTCATTCATTGCACCCCCGGCAGAGCGCTGAAAAGGCGGACGGGGCCGGGTTTAAGGTTCCAGGTTCAATGTTTAAGGTTGGCGCCTGTATCGCCATGATGCCCGGCCCAGATACCACCCTTAAACCTTAAACCTAAAACCTGGAACGGTAAACGCGCCCCGCGTTTACCTGATCATCCCGACCCGCTTCTGCAGCCCGCCGAGCTTCTTGCGCATCCGGCCGCGGACCCGGGCGAACATCATCGACTTCACGGTATAGTGGCGGATGTGGCGGTGGCGGTAGGTCTGGTAGCGCCAGTACAGTTGTTTGGTCCAGACCTCGAGCCGGTCTGTCAGCGAGAGCGGGATGTCCTCGAGTTCGTAGCCGAATTCGGCCATCGGCCGGCGGCAGACGGCCTGGATCTTGGCGATATCGGCGGGATCGAGCTTCTTCCGCCATTTGTCCCGCATCTCGGCGGATATCGGCCGGGTGGCGGCGGCGTTAAAATCGGTGGCGGCTTCCTTCTTCATGAAGCGGCTGGCGTCCTCATGAAAGTCCATCATCGCCGGCTCGAAGTCTTCCCCCAGAAAGGCGCACAGGGCGTGGACGGTCTCCTGGGGCGCCTCGACGATGTCCTCGTAGCGCAGCAGAAAACGCTGTTCGGCCGGCACGTATTTTTCCAGGATCGCCCGGCCCTCCGTCATGAATTTGGCGCGCCCGAGCGCGTTGAACACGACGTCGTTCGGGAAGAAGCTCGTTCCGAGCATCGAGGACACGCCGGCGCGGGGATCGCGGACGAGGTGGATGAACCGCGCGTCGGGAAACATCTCGTAGATGATGTCGGCATAAAACAGGTTGCCCGGGGTCTTTTCGCCCCAGCGCACCTTGCCCTGCCGGCCGGCCCAGGCCTCGAGCACGCACTGATACGGCCGCCGGAAATCGGCCGGCCCGTCCTCGAGGATCGTGTGCAGCAACGCCTCGCGGTCGATGTCGCCCAGCGGCTCGCAGTTGTTGTCCAGGAACTGCATCACGAACGACGTATACGCCTCTTTCGTCAGCCCCGGTTTGCGCCAGCGGCCGATCGGCACGCCGGCGAGCGAGGAGCCAAAGTACACCACTTCCTCGGGGATGGCCAGATGCGGATGCGCGTTCAGGATGAGGCGCAGGAGCGTCGTGCCCGAGCGGTTGGCGCCGACGATGAAGATCGGGGATTTCATGCGCCAACCACCTCGTCAAGGACGCCGGCAAACGCTTCGGCGCGCGACCGGTTGGTCATCGTGGCCTGCACGCAGGAGCGATCGACGCGCAGATCGCGCCCCTCGAAGGACGCGGCCGCGAGCCGCTCGATCGCGTCGGCCATCGCCGCGCTATCCCTCGGGCTCACCATATGTACGCCGGGTTTGTCCACCAGAAACTCCTGGTTCTCCCCCGCCGGCACCGCCGCGAGGATCGGGCGGTCCGTCATGAGGTATTCGTAGGTCTTCGCGGAGATGCGTCCGCCCGGCGAACCGTCCGTGCGTTCGGGGAGCGCCATGAAAAGCAGATCGGCCTGCCGCACCTTGTCCTTCACTTCGGCGTGCGGCACTGGCGGATAAACACGCACAAATCCTTCGATGCCGTGCATCTTCAGCACCCGGTCGACCAGCTCCTGCGGGTACTGGTTGCCGTAGACGCTCATCTCGATGCGGCCGGCCCATTCGGGGTGTTTTTCGACGACCGCCTTGATCGCCTGGCCGATATAGACCGGGCTGTGGCTCCGGTGGTCGAGCGTGACGAGGCGATGCCGGCCCAGACGGTTCCAGGCATGGAACAGCCGTTTACCGAACGACGGCGTGCCGCGTTCGTCCAGAAAATGATACCACCCGCTCATCCCGCCGGTGTACACGATCCGGAAGATCCCGTCCGCCGGCGGCGCCATCTCGGCATGGTCGTGCGGGCGCGCGCCGCGACGGATCAGATGCAGTTTGCCGCGGTATTTTTCGGGCTGGCGCGCGGCGATGCGGTCGATGTTGCGCTTCGACACGTAGATGAGCGCGTCGGCGCGGCGGACGTACCGGTCCTCGAGCCAGTGCGCCATCCGGTAATGCAGCCGGGTGGGGTGGCTCGGGTTCATGTCCGTGCAGGTGATGCTGTCGTTCAGGTTGAACACGAGCGGGATGCCGGTCAGGCGCTTCAGCAGCAGCCCGAGGAGGCCCGTCGAATACGGCATCATAAAGACCAGGATGAGATCCGGACGGCGCGCGCGGATCTGGCGGCGCGCTTCGAACAGCGCCGGCAGGATCCAGAAGATAAACGCGTCGGGCCAGACGAACAGGTCGATCAACTTGCCCATCTTGATCCGTTTCAGAAAACGGAAGAGCCCCTCCGGCGTACGCGGCGGCACGCGCCGGATCGTGACGTTTTTACCCAGGGTCGGATGCTTTGCCGCGGTGATGGCCGTGATGTCCCAGCTCGCCTCCAGATGCTCGAGCATGTTCTTGACGCGGGAGGTCAGCGGGTACGTTTCTGGCGGAAAACGATAGGAGATGCAGAGCAGGTGCCTATTCATCGTCTTCGCCCACCCATTTTCGCACGCGTCCCTTCGACCGCTCGAACGGCATGGAAGCGATCTGGTAGGCGCGCATGCGGCGGTGCCGCCACCGCTGGATCTGGCAGTACGCCAGCTTGGCTTGCAACGAGAGGCTGGCCCCTCCGCTGAGGCGCTCCCCGGTCAGCTCGTACCCCATCTCTTCCATCAGCGGCCCGCAGATCGTTTCGACGAGCGCGATCTCGCTCATCGCGAGACCCGAGCGCCATTTCTCCACGCTGGCCGTCGAGATCGGCCTGGTCAGGGTATTCACCCCACCCAGTTCGGCGGAGGACGGATGGATGTTGGCCTCGGATTCCCGATAAAAGTCGAGCATCGCCGGCTCGAACGGCTCGCCGATAAACGCGCAGAGCCGCCGGGCCGTATCCTCCACGCCGGCGACCAGATCCTCGTACCGGATCGTCATCACCAGCGACTCCGGCACCGCCTTTTTCAGCAGGCCGTATCCGTCCTTCACCGAAAGGTACCAGTTGAAAGCGTTGAGCACGCTGTCGTTCAGGAAACGGGCGAACCGGTTCATCGAATAGACCACCGCCCGCGGGTCGCGCACGATATGGATGAACCGCGCCTCGGGATACATCCGGTGGATATAATCCACATAAAAGAGGTTCTTCGGGGTCTTCTCGCCCCAGCGTTCCTTGCCCTGTTCGCGCACCCAGGCGTCCATGACGCCATCCAGCGACCCCCGCAAATCGGTCGGGTGCGCCTGGAGGATGGCCGCTTCGAGCGCCTCGAGGTCGACACGCTGGAAGATGTGGTGCTTCTTGGCGAGAAAGGCGTGCAGAAATTCGCGGTGGGCGGACGCGTTCAGCCGGCCCTGCCGCCACGCCGGCAGTGCGCCTTTCTGCATGGCCTGCGTAAAAAACGCCAGTTCCTTCGGCACCCCGATGCGCGAGTGCGCATTGAGGAGGAGCCGGAGCATGGTCGTCCCGGAGCGGCTGGCGCCAACGATAAAGAAAGGCGTGGTCATGTTGATTGGGTCGTGCGAACGCGCGGAGTCAGCGTCGAAGATCGATCTTTTCTGCTTCCCGTCCGCTCAGATGCAGCACAAAAGCCTTCGCCGCTTCGCGCAGGCTCCGGAACAGCCGGCGCGGCAGGCGCTGCAGGTGATACCAGGCGTCGAGCCCGCGGTGCACGAGGCGCCACAGCGCATTCGATTCGCCCGCCGGCTCCAGCTCGTACCCGAGCGCTTTCATTTCCTTGCCCGCCAGCCAGTTGAAGCGGCGATGCTGGAAACGGCTCCAGCTCTTCCATCGGGCGCTCGGCTCGAAGTCGGCCGTCTTCTCCTTCGGCTTCCAGGTCACACCATCCCCCTCTTTCGAGGCGAACGACGACCCATAAATCGGCGTCTGGCCGGCTTTCTCAAAGTCGTACCGCTCCGCGTCAAGTTCGAGAAACGCCATCACGTCGAGCAACGTGGCGTCGGTTTCGCCGCTCAGGCGCTCGTACTGGATCACCTTGAAGCGGAAATCTCCGCCGTCGCGCCCTTCCCTGAAGCGCGCGATGGCGCGCGCCGCCGAGGCCCAGGCCCGCGTGGCCGTCTCGAAGCGCCAGCCGAAACCCGACATGCCGGAGGCGACGACCGAGCGGCCGTCGCGGACGATGATCAGGAGCGGGGAATGCTGGAAAAACCGCGTGTACAGCCGCAGGTTGGCGACGCTGGGCGTCTTGGTGACGATCCGCTTCGCCGGCGAGAGCGACTTGAGGAACGCCGCGGCGCCGAGGCCGAGCCGGTCGGCCAGGGAATGCACAAACGCCTCGTCCGCGCCCCAGTGGCCCCACTGCCACCGCAGCCGGCCGACGAATCGGTTCAGGCCCTCGATGTGGTGCAGCAGGTAATCTTCCCGCACGGGCGTCGTATTGATCGCCCCGCAATCGGGATGCTGGCAGAGGAGGCGGTGAAGAAAGTTGGTGCCGCTGCGGGGCATGATGCCCACGATGAAGATGGGCTCACGCCGCCAATCGACCGGCGCATTGGATGCCGGCTCCTGGATGGATTCGCTATGGAAGGGCGCGTCGACCATGCTGCGTCAGACTTCGTATCCCAGCGACTCGGCTACCGGCTGGACGATCGGCCGCACGGATTCGCGCAGCGCATCGGTCCATTCGAAGTCGAGCCCGTTGTAATGCGCCTGGGCGTTGAGCTGTTTGCCCATCACGCCCCGGAGCGCGTCTTCCGACGGCAGCGGGGCGCCCACGAACGCAAAGAGGCTTCTGTAGATATCCATATCGTTACTGAAGAATGCGCGCGCGGGCAGCTCGAGCCGACGTTCTTCAGGAAGCGTGTCGAAAAATACCTTGGCGTAGCCGTTGATACGGGCCCAGCGCCAGGCCTCGCGCTGGAGGTTGGTGTAGGATTCCCACTGCGCGAAGGCCGGATCGTCGGTCCGCGGATGGATGCGGGCGAAATTCCACGCCATGTTGCCGCCCTGGTAGGCGCCGCGCTGCATGCCCGAACGGATCACCTGATAGGGGTCGCGATGCGAAAAGATGAACCGGCTCGCGGGGAAGGCCTCGGCGAACGCCGGCGCCATGTAGGTGATCCGGTTGTTGGATTCGACATAGATCCGCCCCTCGGCGCAGGCTTCGAGCACGAAGTCGTCGCGGACGGCGAGGGCAAACGGCCGCCAGCGGTCCATCCAGCCTTCGCGCTCGTCCATAAACGCCTCGTAGGAGGCGCGGACGAGGCGCGGCGCCGGCTCGTGCTGCGCCAGCACCGCCGGCGACAGCGCGAGCATCGAAGCGATCGTCTGCGTGCCCGTACGCCCGGTCGACAGCGCGAACACGCAGGGAAAACCCTCCCACTGCGCCTCGTACGCCTTGCCCAGCGTCAGCTTGAGCTCCTTCTTCTTCGCAATCCGCTCGCGCTCCAGATACCGCTTCAGCTTGCGGTGCATCCGCGAAAGCGCCTCGTCGGCCTGCGATGCTATGGCTGTCGATAAATTCATGATGTCCTGTACACCGGTGCGAATCGTTCGTGCGCGTACGTCTGGGCAAGAGATATATCGGGTTACGGTCCCTGGGGGGACCTAACCCGATCTACGGATTTCGCTTCGTCGACTCGTTCGGCCCGAAACCGTGTTTCAATTTGCCCTTTACCTGTTGCCATCCAATCACGCTTCCATCGCCAGCTGAAACTGGATCGCGTGGAATTCCCAGAGCTTGCCTTTTTTCTCGAGTAGGTCGCTGTAGGTGCCCTGCTCGAGCACCCGGCCCTTCTCGAGCACCACGACCCAGTCGGCATTTTCGACGGTGGACAGCCGGTGGGCGATCGCGATGACGGTCCGCCCTTTCATGAGGCGTTCCAGGGATTGCTGGACGAGCTTTTCGGACACGCTGTCGAGCGCGCTCGTGGCCTCGTCCAGGATGAGGATGTCGGGATCGCGCAGGATGGCGCGCGCAATGGCGATGCGCTGCCGCTGGCCGCCGGACAACCGCATGCCGCTGTCGCCGAGGATCGTGTCCAGGCCGTTCGGCATGTCGGCGATGAATTCCAGGGCGTTGGCCTGCTCGGCAACCTCCAGGACGCGCTCGTCGGACACGCCCTCCAGCCCGTAGGCGATGTTGTTGCGGATCGTGTCGTTGAAGATGAACGTGCTCTGGCTCACGACGGCGATCTTCTCGCGCAGGGTGCGGGAGTTGACGTCCCGAAGGTCGGTGTCATCCCACAATACCCGGCCCCTGGACGGGTCGTAGAATCGGGGAATCAGATCGACGAGGGTCGACTTGCCGGCGCCGGAGGTCCCAACGATCGCGGTGGTTTTCGCCCGCTCGATCCGGATATTGATGTCCTGCAGCACCTCGCCGTCGCTGTCGTAGCTGAAGGAGACGTCCTCGAACGTGATGCCCTTCTTGAGCTTGTCGACGGTCCCCTTGCCTTCCACGAGGTACGGCTTGTTGTCCGTCCGCAGCAGTTCCGCCACGTTGATGAGCGAGCCATGGAGACTGGCCCAGGTGCCACGGTTTTTGTTCAGCTCGGTGATGAGCGGCATCATGCGCACCAGCGCGAACACGAACGCGAGCAGCAGCGCGACGTCGAGCTTGCCGGGCAGCACGTAATACTGGGTGGCGACGAGGATGATGATGATGAGCAGGCTGCTGATCACGCCCTGCGAAATCGGCGTCACCTTCAACCGCTCGTAGCCGTTGCGGATCATCGCCTTGGCGAGCCGATTGATGGCCTTGTTGACGCGGCTGCGCTCGAAATCCTGCGTATTGTACGCCGCGATCGTCCGGACCCCACCGATCAGTTCGGTCAGCGACGACGTAAACACGCCGCTGGCCGACGTCACCCGCTCGCCGCCACGCTTGATGCGCTTGAAGAAGCGGCCGAGCGCCATCGACAGCGTGCCGAAACAGACGAGGATGATGAGCGACAGCTGCCAGGAGACGTAGACCATCAACGCCACGTACACCAGCATCAGGGCGCCGCGGATGATGAACACGTTGACGGCCTGGAGCGACTGGATGACGCGGCTGATCTCGGTCGTGAGACTGTTGATGATCTCGCCGGCCCGCGTCTTCGAAAAATACCGCAGCGAAACCGCCAGCAGCTGGTCGATGATCCGGGCCCGCATCCCTTCCACGTAGCGGACGCGCGCGACCGTCGCGTAGTACTCGGAGAGGAAGCTGAAGCCGGCGCGGAGCCACGAGGCGGCCAGGATGATGGCGCAGATCCGGTAGAGCCGCTCGAGCTGGGTCCCGTTCACCTTCAGCACCAGCTCGTCGAACCACATCCACCCGGTATGGAAGGTCTCGACCTGCGTATCTGCGATGTTGCGCAGGAACGGGATCAGCATGCCGATGCTGGCGCCTTCGAACACCGCCGCCAGCAGCGCGAACGCGCAGGTCAGCGTGACGAAGTACCAGTGTTCACGAAAGATGCCCAGCAGGATGCGGACCTCTCGGCTCAATCGCTTATTTATAAAAGAAATCATGTAGCCCTGGTTGGCAAATGGGCAGGTTGCAGGTCGGTGCGTGGATCGTTCCCAAGGCCGGCGTGGGGTTCGCCTCCTTCGAAAACAACGTGCCCGTCACCCGCCAACCCGTACCTAGAGATTCCCGATACGGATAATCAGCAGCACGAGCGCCGAAGCGGCGCCGATGGCTGAGAGCACCGTGTTCAGGCCAAACTTCTGTTTTGACGAGGACTCCAGAAAGATGATATCGCCTTCCTGGAGCGTGGGGTACGCCGACCCCTCGGAGAGCATTTTTTTGACGTCGGAGCTGTAGATCTCCGTCCGCCGGCTGACGCCGCCCCGGTATACATGGATGATCACCTTCTCCTTCGTCTGCGAGCTGCTCTGGCCGATGTTCGGCACCTGCGCCGCGGTGAGCATCTCCAGGAAATCGACATCGGTTTCGACCTTCCAGATGCCCGGCTGCCCCACCGCGCCCCAGACGTACACCATCATCGTCGGCCGGCCCGGGCGCGAGAAGTCGACCAGACGTTCTTCGGGTTGCGCGAACGCCAGCTGGCTGCCCAGCGAAAGCGTCAGCATCAGAAGGAAAATGCCTTTAAAAAGAACACGAGAAGGACACATCATACGTGCTACCGGGGGTTGATCATATTCTGGGCTTACCGGATCGACGACCTGAATCAATCGTCACTTCTAAAGTCGATCCGACGGGCCACGTCACGAGAAAAAGAGCGAAAATATCGGGCGGGTGTGCATGTCGAAGGCTCCGACCCCTGGCAACCCAGCGACCGGAGCCTTCGTGCTGCATGAGGCGCCCCGGCCGGGCGTCAGGGCCGCGGCCCGGCGCGGCGCATCAGGCGCGCGCGCCGTTGGATACGGGCTGGTCGTAGCTGTACGAGCTGTCGTATCCGTAAATGTAATACCCCTTCATGCCGGCGCGGCGGGCGTCGAACCGGTTGAGGATGACGCCGGAAACCGACACGCCCACGGCCTCCAGCGTCTGGCGCGTCACATTGAGCGCCTGCTGGTCGGTCGCGTCGGCGTTGACCACCACCACCGTGGCGTCGCAGATGGTCGACAGCACGACGGCATCGGTCACCGCCAGCACGGGCGGGGAGTCGATGATGATAGTATCGAACATTTCCCGGAGGCTATTAATTCCGTCCTTGAGCAGCGACGAGCCGACCAGCTCGGACGGCCGGCTGGACGTGCTGCCTGCCGGCACGAAATGCAGGTACGGGATCGTCGTTTCAAACTCTTCGAGCAGGAACTCGCCCGGATGCGTCAGCAGATCGACGAAGCCCGGGGCGCGGTCGCGGCCCATCAGCTTGTGGCACGACGGCCGGCGCAGGTCGAGGTCGATCAGCAAGGTCCGCCGGCCGCTCTCCGCCATCGTGATGGCGAGGTTGACCGAGGTGACCGTCTTGCCGTCGCCGGCTTCGGGGCTGGTGATCAGCACCACCTGCGGCGGGTTGTCCTCGAACAGAAAATCGATGTTGGTGCGCGTGAGCCGGTAGTTCTCGGCGATCGACGACGTCGGCTGGAGCGCCGCCACCAGGTGCGCGCTGAGCTGGGCGCCGTTGTATTCGACCAGCTCGCTGCCGCCATGCGACTCCTTGATGTCGCGCTGCATCTCGGGGATGACGCCCACCAGCTGGAAGCCCATGTCGCGCACATCGGCCGGCCGCGCCACGCGGCGATCGACGGCCTTGCGGACGAACGCCAGACCCGTCCCGAAGCCGAGCCCGAGCAGCAGACCCAGGATCAGGCTCTGCGTCAGGTCGCTGCCGACCGGCAGCGGCTGCTGCGCCTCGCGGATGATCGAGACGTTGCCGATGTCCGACTGCTCGGCGATTTCGGCCTGCTGCAATTCGGACTGGAGCGTCTTGTAGCCCTGCTCCACCACCGCGCGCTCGCGCTCCAGCTGCTGGCGTTCGAGCGTCATCGTCGGGATGATCCGCAGCTTCTTTTCGGCCTCGGCAACCCGCCGGCGCAGCGCGCTCACGGTCAGCGTGAGTTCGTTGATCGTGATATCCTTCGTCAGGATCTGCGCCTTGAGCTGCGTCGCATAGCTGAGCGGTTCGACGGTGCCGCGCGTGGTGGCGTTGCCGGCGCTGAGGGTCTCCCGCACCAGCTGCTGCGCCAGCGAATTCTTCCGCTCCTCCAGGTTCTTGATGCCGACGATGATCTCGTTCAGCTCCGGAATTTCGGCCTCGCGGCCGCGGCGCGACGGGTCGTGGATGTAATATTCCTCGGCGTCCATCTTGAGCTCGGCGATGCGGTCCTGCAGCGCCGTGATCTCCCGGTCGATGCCCGAGCTGACCTGCTCGACGAGGCCGGGCGCGACGCGCTCGTATTCCTCGACGAGGTGGTCGCGGGACCGTTTCTCGGTCTCGAGCTGCAGTTCCTTGCTCTCCAGATCCGCCGTGAGCGTGGCGTATTGCGTCAGGAACAGCTCACCCGTGCTGCCGCCCGAAATCGTCTCGCTGTTGCTGAACATGGCTTCCCAGCGGTAGTCGAGGGCCGCCAGCTCCTCCCGGCGCTTCGAGAGAAGCTCCTGCACGAACTGACGGGCCTGCACGAGCCGCGCGCGGCTGCGCTCCTTGTCCATCAGCTGATATTCCTGCGCGTACAGGTTGGCCAGCCGCACGGCCTCCACCTGCGACGGGCTGATCGCCTTGATGGTGATCATGTTCTGCTCCGAGGGCATGAACAGCACCCGGATCCGGATGCGCAAGGCGATTTCCTCGAGCGTGAGCGGCGGGCTGCCTTCCGGCGCGTGGAGCACCGAGAAATAGGCGTTCGAGCCGAGCGCGTCGGCCACTTCGATGAGCCGCTGCGCCACACGCCGGCTCAGCTCGCCCGAGTTGTTCAGGAAGCTGAGTTCGTCCGCCTGGGTGTAGACATTGACGCTGTAGGCCGAGAGCCGGTCGGTCGGCGAGGTGGTGGACGACTTGTTCGACGCGATGGAAACCAGGCTCGACGCCTCGAACAACGGCGTCTCGGTAAATTTATAGGCGACGATGCCGGCGGAGATGAGCATGCAGGTCACCAGGATGATCCACTTGCCCTGGCGAATGGTATTAAAGATCTCGCCGACGTCGATAGACGTCTTTTCAGGCGCAGCCACGGCCGGATACACCGCCCCGTTGGACACGGGGCGTTCGGCAGGCACCAGGGGCTGCGAAACGCGTCTTTTTCTCTCTAATTGATTCATATTCTTGGACGAAACCCCGAGGGGGGTATACATGTGATTGCTCTCCTTTCGACACCACGCGCGGCTGGACAGAACACCGAGGGAAAGGTCTCCCTCACGCCTCGTTATCGCTCTCCTTCCGCCATGCGTATCGATGATCGAGCATGTATTCGGTTTGTCCGAAGTGCCGGCCGGCGAGGCGTCTCCGCCCCGGGCCGTTGTTGGGATTCCGACCGATCAACTGGCTCCGTGGCCCGTCAGAACGACCGGAAGGGTTTTGAGGAGGATGTAGTAATCGAGCGAAAGAGACCAATCCTTGCGATAGTTGACATCGATTACTACGCGCTCGCCAAAGCTTAGCTGATTGCGACCCGATACCTGCCACAACCCGGTCAAACCCGGATTGCACGCCAGCACCACCCGCTCCTTGCCCAGCATCTGAGGAATCTCTCTCGGGATGTAGGCGCGGGGACCGACGAGGCTCATGTCGCCCATGAGTACGTTCCAGAGCTGGGGCAACTCGTCTAGACTGTATCGGCGGAGGACCTTGCCGATTGAAGTCACCCGGGGATCGTCGCGCAGTTTGTGGAAGATTTCGTATTCCTGTCGTTGCACCGGATCGTTGCGCAGAATCTCCTGGAGCTTCTCTTCCGCGTCCAGATGCATCGTCCGGAATTTGATCACGCCGAAGGTGCGTTTCTTGTGTCCGAGCCGCTGCTGGACGAAGAAAAGCGGGCCCGGGCTGGTGATTTTGGTCATGATCGCCACGGCGAGCAGCAGCGGGGCGAAGACGACGAGCATGGCGCTGGCGAAGCCGATATCCATGCCGCGCTTGATGAGGCGCTGGTAATACGCCGGCTCGCGGGGCTCCCAGGTCTCGACATAGCTGTCGATCTCGCGGGCGTCGACCAGCACCGGGTGATCCGGCGAATCGCCGCGGACGACGAAGATCTGATCGAAGATCGACAGGGCCTTCAGCGTGCGGAGGTACATCGTCTCCTCGGCGCCCTCGAGGGCCAGGACCACGAACGGGATCCGGTGCGACTGCGCGAGCATGCGGTAGAGCCGCGTGCTGGAGAGCGTCGGAATGCCCATGTACTGGCCGTTTTCGATGTCGTCCTGGAGCAGGGCGACCGGCTTGACGCCGAGTTCAGGCGACCGCTTGAGCAGTTTCACGGCTTCTTTCCCGGCCGCGCCGCGCCCGATCACGAGGGTGGACAGCCCCCACCACGAAGCGCGGGAGAACATGATCCGCGTCACCACGCGCATGAACGGCACGAAAAGGATGAGCAGCGGACCCGCGATGCCGTAGAGCAGGAACAGGCTCATCGCGCTCGGCGCCACGAACGAGGCCGGCAGCGCCAGGCTCAGAAACACGAGCACCGAGGCTTTCGTGAGGCCGAGCAGCTCCTTTTCGGGATGGATGGCGAACGGCTGATACAGGTTGCCCGCGGCGTAGGCCACGAGAAACAGCGAAAAGGCGGGGATCAGCAGGAACGGCTCGGGAAGCGCCAGACCGGTCAGCTTGGAAGCGACCAGCAGGGCGTTGACCACCGTGCAGAGCGCGACGACGTCGGCCATGAGCAGGGTGAGCTGCGTAAGCCGGCGGGACGTCGACAGGCGGGTCTGCAGCGCGGTGGCGCGGCCGACCTGCGCTTCGGTGACGGAAGGAGCCGATACGGAGGAAGTCAATATGTCGTTTGCGTACACTTTCACAGTCCTCAATCGCTATTCGATTCCAGTTGTCATGTACTGCGCATAAGCACGCTCAATCACGTCACTGAACGCCGCGCGGAAGCGGTCGGCGGAGAAACGGAGAGCGTTGTCGCGGATGCGCTGGGGATCGAGTCGGCTGTAATTTTCGTCGAGCGTGTCGAGCGCGGCCCGGATGCCGTCGATCGTCTGCTCGTAAAAGAAGAATCCTGTTTCGCCCGGTACGACCGTCTCGGTCGCGCCGCCGCGTCCGTAGGCCACCACCGGCGTCCCGCAGGCCTGGGCCTCGACCGGAATGATGCCGAAATCTTCTTCGGCGGCGAAGACGAAGGCGCGGGCGCGCTGCATGTAGTCGCGCAGGGTGTCGAAGGGCTGATAGCCGAGCATCGTCACGTTCTTGCCGGCCTTCTCGGCGATCCGGGCGTACTCGGGGCCGTCGCCGATCACCACCAACTGCTTGTCCGGCATCTGCGAGAACGCCTCCACGATGAGGTCGATGCGCTTGTAGGGCACGAGGCGGGACGCCGTCAGATAGAAGTCATCCTTCTTCGTCTGGAGCGCGAACGCCGTGGTGTCGACCGGAGGATAAACCACATCGGCCTTCCGCCGATACGTCTTCCAGATCCGGCGCGCCACGGTGCGGGAGTTGGCGACGAAGTGATCCACCCGGTTCGCGCTCACGGCATCGAACAGGCGGACATAGTGGAGAATCGCCTTCGCCAGCAGGCCTTTCATGCCGCGCTCGAGATTGCCTTCCTTGAGATACTGGAAGTACAGATCCCAGGCGTAGCGAACCGGGCTGTGGACGTAGCTGATGTGGAGCTGGTCGGCCGTCGTGAGCACGCCCTTGGCGGCCACGTAGCTGGAAGAGACGACGACATCGGCGCCCCGGAGATCGAACTGCTCGGTCGCGAACGGTACAAAGGGCAGATACATCCGGTACTTGCTGCGGGCGAAGGGCAGCCGCTGGATCAGCGACGTGGTTACCGTCTTGCCCTGCAGGAAGGCGCGCTGGTCGTCGGGCAGGAAGTCGATGAGGCTGAAGAGCTTGCAGGCCGGGAGCACGTGAATCATCTGCTCCAGAACGCGCTCAGCGCCGGCGTAGACGGGAAGCCAGTCGTGTACGATGGCCGTCTTGACCGAGGCGGGCAAAGGCGAACCGCTCTTCGGCTCCTGCCGAGTGGCCGGCATTACGGCGCCGGGTGCGGTAGCTATGTCCAAGTCGCTGTACATTACGTCGATTACGGTAGATGATCGTGCCCTGGTGTGATCGCCGTCTGGAGCATGTGGGACACTCTGATGGCTGTACACACATACAGCGCTAGAAACATCGCAAAAACCGACACGGGATCTGTTTCGATGCTATCCAGAGTGTGTCACGAAACTATGCTCTTTTGCCGGGGGGCACGAAGCAGGTTGGGGGTATCGTGAGGCGAGACGGAAGCGGAAGCGCGATGTGGTAGGCGGGATTCGCGGGGTTCCGTGGGGCGTACCTGATCTCGAACGCACCGCAAAATTACAACGCGCTGCAGGGTTGGACGTGCTTCTATTGACCGAACATGCGCGAGCGAAATGGCGCAGGAATACGCGAGGGCATGCGCCATCGGCGCACGAAAGAAGGACTAAACGGGAAATCGCACATCGCAAATTAGCCGACGTGAAAGGCAGCAAAGCCCTCCAGCAGACCAATTTGCGGTTTACGATGTGCGATGCAAACGATCCTGGCTACTGCATCTGCCGCTGCCCGTGCATCCACTGAATGGCGTACTGCATGAGGCCGGCCACGGAGTCGAGTCCGAGTTTCTCCTTGATGCGGCGGCGGTAGGTTTCGACGGTCTTGCGGCTCAGATTCAGGCGCTCGGAGATCTCCCCGAGGCCGGCGCCGTTGCCCAGCATCTCGAAGATCGACATCTCACGATCCGTCAGCTTGCCGACGATGAAGCCGTTGTGCTGCTCCTTGACCACCTTGCCGAGAATGCGCGACGTCATCCGCCGGCTCAGGTAGACCTCGCCGCGCATCACGCTCCGGATGGCCTCGACGATGTGCTTGGTCGGCTCGCTCTTCGCCAGGTACCCCAGCGCGCCGGCGTGGATCGCCCGCTCGGCGTAGGCCAGCTCGTCGTACATCGAATAGATCAGCACCTGGACGCTCGGGTACTGAGATCGGATGTTCTGGACCACGTCGAGCCCGTGCGCGTCGCTGAGGGAAATATCGACGATCGCGACATCCGGATGGTTTTCATCCATCATGCCGAACGCCTCGCCGGCCGAACTGGCCTGTCCGACCAACTCCATATCCATCTTGTCGCGGATGGTATAGGCCAGCGCTTCCCGGATGGCGGGATGATCGTCGACCACCATGACTTTGATGCGGCGAGAATAGATGTCGCGCGTGGTCTGTGGGGGCATCGGATTCCAGAGTGTGTTCACGCTCACAATGCTACACGTTTTACTTAACACCGTTAAGTGCTCTAAAAGTACTGGCTACGCCAGTTGGAGGGGGGAGCGGCCGCAGGAGAGATCAGCTGGAGACAGACGCGCCCGGATCACAGGAGAGATCGGGTCGCGTGAGCATCCCGCACAGAAGTGGTGGTTGACGGGTGTCTCGATGCGCTGGTGCTTGTGGCGGAAGCAAGGTATTCAACGCCCCACGGGCGGGGCACTACCTTTGGCAGAAAGATCGTATGTAGTTTTAGCGCATATCCTGTATCCGGATCGAAGGACACCCCGTAACGGGTTTCGGGCATAAAAAAGGGAGCCGGCGATGCCCGCCGGCTCCCTTTTCGGAGTTCAGTAGTCGGTGTTCAGCGTTCAAGGCGGACACACCGTGGTGCTCCATGCCTTCATCTTGAACGCCAAACCTGGAGCCTTAAACCGCTCCCGCTCAATGCGCCTGTGCGTCGCTCTGTCCGTAGCGCCACTGGACGGCGTACTGGAGCAGTTCGGCGACCGTTTCGAAATCGAGTTTTTCCTTGACGCGCCGGCGGTACGTCTCGACGGTCTTGCGGCTCAGGTTGAGGCGCTGCGTGATTTCCTGCACGCTGTAGCCCTCGCCCAGCATCTGGAAGACGGCCATCTCGCGGTCGGTCAGCTGGTCGATCGCGAAACCGGGGCTCGACGAACGGCCCGTGGCGATCTTGCTGAGCATGCGCGAGGCCATGCGCCGGCTGAGGTATACCTCGCCCTGCATCACGCTGCGAATCGCTTCGACGACGCTCTGCGTCGGCTCGCTCTTCATGAGGTACCCCGATGCGCCGGCGCGGATCGCGCGTTCGGCGTAGACGCTCTCATCGTACATCGAGAACACCACCACCTGGACGTTCGGATACTGCGCCCGGATATTCTGAACCAGATCGAGCCCGTGCGCATCCTCCAGCGAAATGTCGATGACCGCGACATCCGGCTGCATCTTTTCGACGAGCTGGAAGGCCTCGTCGGCGTTGCTGGCCTGACCGATCAGCTCCATCCCCATCTTGTCTGCAATAATATCCGCGATAGCCTCGCGAATCGCAGGATGGTCATCGACCACCAGCACGCGGATGCGGCCACCGGTTGACTTCGGCGAACTCATGACGTTCATATTGATTTCAGCGGAATTCATCTATGTATCCTGTGGTTTCTCGTGAGGATGTCCTCTCAGACGGGTCAATACATGGGGATGCATGCCTGAAAATCATCCCATGTTCTTCTTCATATCGGTTTTTTTACCGGGCCATTAAATGGAGCCGCCCTCGCCGGCACGCCGGCTACGCTGGAACTGTCGTCCCATCGCGCGCCGGGACGGAGGATCAGGCGAACTGCGTTAGCTCATGCTTAAGCAGGTTTTCCTTGATGACACAGCGTACAATCGTTCCTTTGCCGGCGGACGACGAAATATCGAACGAACCTTTAATCGTTCGCGCGCGATAGTCCATGCTGTTGAGGCCGAGCGACTTGCCCGTGCGGACGGCGGGATCGAAGCCTTTTCCGTCGTCCTCGATGCTGAGCGTGATCTCGCTCCCGCGCGCGTTCAGCGAGATCAGGATCTCGGAGGCCTCCGCGTGCTTGAGCGCATTGTTGACGGCTTCCTGGGCGATGCGGTACAGATGCATTTTCGTATCCTTCTCCCAGACATCCACCAGCCCGTCCGTCATGAACGAGCACGTGATGCCCGGCAGCCCCGTCGTGTTGTGCGCGAGTTCGTTGAGCGCGGTCGCCAGCCCTTCGTAGAACAGCTGCGTCGGCGTCAGGCCGCGGTAGATTTCGCGGACGCGCCGCGAGGCCTGCTCGGCAAAGCCCGACACCTTGCGCGCCTGGACGGCGCTGTCGTCTTCCTGCTCGGTCAGCTTCTCGGCCAGGTTCTGGCTTAGCATGCGAACGCCCGTCAGCAGCTGCCCGACGCCGTCGTGCAGATCGCGCCCGATGCGCTGCTGCTGCTCCTCGAGCGCCTCGACCATCTGCCGCTCGAGCATCACCCGTTCCGTCACCTCAACGCAGCTGCCCCAGACGCGGATGAGCGTGTCGTCCTTCACCGTCCCCACCGCGTTGATGACGAAATGCCGCAGGTGCTGGCCGTTGCAGGCTACAGAATATTCGTGGTTGTGCAGCCGGTACCCGGAGCGAACCAGCTCGTCGACGAGCGCCACTTCCAGATGGGGCATGACCACGTTGAGCCGGCGTCCCAGCAGCTTCTCGGGATCGCGGCTTCCCAGCAGGATGGCCATCACGCGGTTGCATTCCGCCAGATCGGCCAGTTCGCAAAACGCGTTGACCTGCTCGGAAATCGATCCTTTCGTCGATACGGGCTTCTCCAGCTCGATGCGCCAGATCGCCTCGGACGTGGTGTCAACGAACGTGCGGTAGCGCTCCTCGCTCTCCCGCAGCGCCTCTTCAGAAATTTTGCGTTCGAAGTAGGTGGACAGCAGGTCGCCCAGCACGCTGAGCACCCGGCTGTCGGCTTCGCGCCACTCCGGAGGCCGGCCCCCGTATTCGACGCCGAGATAACCGTGCAGCTTGCCCTGGGGCGACAGCACCGGCACCGCCAGCGCCGTCTGTTTGCCCTGTTTCGAGGCCTTGGACAACCGCGTGCCATTCCACTTGCAGACGAGCCGCTGGGCCTCCATGTTGGCGCCCCCGCCAAAGTCCGGCAACAGCGTGTCGTCGTTTTTGGCCTTTTCCCAGATGCGCGGCTGCGACAGCTCGTGCAGCGCCTCCGGCGATTCCTGCATCAGCTGCCGATCCGAGGGGATCTCGACGAAATAGACCGTTTCGGCCCCTACCGCCTCCCCCATCAGCCCGAGCAACTGCTCGAAATTGACCTGCCCGACCGACACCAGCTGCTGCGACGCCTCGACGAGCGCACTCTCGACGCGCAGGCGATGCTCGATGCGCAGCTCCTGCTGGCGGTTGGCCGTCACGTCCCGCAGGACGTCGCGCAGGACCACGATCGCGCCCTGCATCTCGCCCCGCTCGCGCAGCGGCGTCACGGACAGGGTCACCTGACGCGTCCGCCAATCCTTCAGCACCAGGGTGTCGCGCCCCGACCACACGCCGCGATGTTCGAGTTCGGACTGCACCGCGGGGTCTTTCTCGAACGGCGTATTCCGCTGGCGCACCAGCGACTCGTACGGCTGGCCGATGGCCTCGCGCGCGGCGAGACCGAAGATGATTTCGGCGCCCTGGTTGAAATACGTGACGATCCCGTAGCGGTCCATGGCCAGGATGGCCTCGCTGACCTGCCGGAGGATCCGGGACTCGAGGTGGAGCTGCTCGAACGATTCGTCGCTATCGGCCCAGTGCGCCGCTCCGCCATCGCCGGTGAGCGCATCGATGCCCTGTTGTTTTTCTATAGCGCCGCCGATACCCAAGGATAAGCTCTTCAAGATCGATTCGTCATTTGGCGTCCAGAGAACGCACGTATGAAAATGTTCGAGTCCGATTACCCCCCAATACGCCCCATCCACGAGAATCGGCACGAAAATGCACGACTTAACGCTGGCCTCGCCGGCCTGCTGGCCCGCGAACGGCGTCTCCCGGTTCGATGGAAAGGCTACGACCTCGCCGGCTTCGAAGCGGCCGGCCCAGTGCGCGTAGCGGGTAAACAGCCCGTGCCGTTCGAGGGGCACGTCCAATCGCTGCCGGCCCACGGCCGAGACCCAGCTCTGGACCACGTCGAGCGTGGGCGGAGCATCCCGGTGCGGCCGGTGACGGGCCACGTAGGCCCTGTCGAGCCCCAGCGCCTTGCCGAGGGTGCGGAGCGCGGCGAAGAGCGCGCGGGGGAAATCCGAGTTGAGCAGGAGCTGACACTGCGCGGCGGCCACACCCCAGAGCAGATGGGTGTGCCGGCGGTCGCTGGCCGCCCGAAACCGGGCTGCCCGGTCTTCGGATCGCTCTAGTTTGCTTTCAGCGGTTGATTGCATCTGCTGCATGCCACGAATAGCCATTCGATGCAGGGGGAACCGAACTGGCTCGATTCGTGCGTGTCAGCGCATGCGATGTGCCGAAATAGCTCAAAGCGTATGCCATGTATTCCCCGGAGGTACCCTGTAGAACGAACGTTTCGGATCGGAGCAGAACGATCCGGATGCGATAGCCCGATGCGCGAGGTGGCGCACCGGGGGGAGCGCGTCGTCGCCTATCTTGCCTCGAGATCGCCCCACGAACCCGCCGGCGCCGGTTCAAACGGGGCGGTGCCGCCGTATGAGCCTGCCGAACATGCCGCCCCGCTTCATCCAAAAAAACGTGAGCGCACAAAAACAGCGATGGACGCAGCCAGATCGTGGGAGCGCCCGTCGCGTCGGAAGGGCGCTGGTTGGAGTTTAGCTTTCGACGCATATGCCAAATGTCACAGGACTATGCTCATTCGGTCGAAAGGTTATTGCGTCGACGCCTATCTGGCGTCAGTTTTCGCATCCGATCGCGTACAGAACGAATAGCATAAAGGAGCCCACCCACTGAGCCATTAGTAGCGACGTATGTCATCCTTCCCTGGCGTTTTAGAACAGAGCCTGCTGCTGCAGTGCGCCTATCCGGTTGCCACGCCCCATAAAAGGCTGCAACCCGATCCCGCGTCGCTCTCTGCCCTGAACTGGCAGCTCGTCCTCAAACAGGCTCGCGCGCACAGCATCCTGCCGCTCCTGCACCGTTTTCTGAGCCAGAACCCGGAATGGGACCCGCCGGCCGACGTCGTCGGCTTCCTGAGCAGCCACGTCCTGGAGCAATCGGTCACCAACCTCTTCCAGCTGCGCGAACTGATCCGCATGCTGGATGTGCTGAACGAGGCCGGCGTCCACGCCATCCCGTTCAAGGGCCCCACGCTCAGCGCGTATCTGTACAACGACACCGGGATCCGCCCCTTCAGCGACCTCGACCTGCTGATCGACCGCGAGGCGTTTCCCCGCCTGAAAGAGGTGATGATGGCGCAGGGCTATCGCCCGTTCCGCACCTTCACGCCGGCGCAGGAAGAGACCTTTCTGGAGACGCAGATGGGCTACGAGTTCGTCCGCCACGACGAGCGCGTGGTCTTCGAGGTCCACTGGTCGTTCCTCAACAAGGTGCACGCCTTCCGGCTCGACCCCGCCGCCGTGCGCGAACGGTCTCAGAACGTAACGGTCGCGGGTAAAAACGTACCGATGTTCGAGCCGGCGGATCTGCTCCTGTATCTCTGCGCCCACGGCTCGAAAAGCTTCTGGGAGCGGCTGCGCTGGATCTGCGACATCGCCGAACTGGTCGTCCGGCATCGCGAGGACGATACGATCGAGACTGCCCGCAAGCGGGCGCGCGCCATCCAGTCCGAGCGGATGCTGCTGATCGGCCTGAATCTTGCGCAGCATCTTCTCGATGTCGAACTGCCGGGCGATCTCAAACAGGAGCTGCGCTGGGACGGCACCGTCGGCCAGCTCACCAATGCGGTGGTGCAACAGCTGTTTACCGGGACGAACCTCCCGCCGAAGTACCAGCTGAACTTCCACCTGCAGATGCGTGAGCGCTTCCGGGACCGGCTTCCCTACTACCGGCATATCGTCCAGCTGTATCTGTACGGCAACGAAAAAGACCGCGCGCTGATTTCGCTGCCGCCGGCGCTTTCGTTCCTGTACCCGGTCGTCAAGCCGTTCCGCCTGATCCGCGACAAACTGGGATTTGCGCCGGCGTATTCCGGAGACGATTCCGTCCGTCAGGAATTTTGATCGACCCATCACCGCATGCCGCCGCCGAGCGACGGCCCTTTCCTGGCTGAGGCGCCGCGCGACCCGCGCGGTTTCGCCGCCAGCCGGCACACCGATTCCTGGAATCACCCGAACATCCCTATGGAACTACGCAAGAAGCAGCCTTCCGCGCTCGCGCGCCGGGTCGAACATACGGTCACGATCCGCGGCGACAGCATGCTTCCGGATCTCGCCCCCGGTGAGACCTTCCACTTCGTACCGGCCGACCGGGTGACGCACGACGGACTCTACGTCGTCCGCCTCGATGGCCATGAGATGGTCAAACAGATTCAGCGGCTCCCGGGCAACCGGCTCCGCGTCTCCAGCATCAATCCCCGCTACGCCTCCTACGACCTGGAGGAAGACGACCCGTCGATCGCCATTCTCGGCCACACCCTGCACGACTCCATCAGTCCGGACGCCCTCTTCAGGGCGCGCTAGGCCGGCCTCGCCGCCCCCATCCCACTTGCCCGAACTATTCCTTACCTTACGGCACTTCATCCTGAACGAGTGCCGGCGATGCATAACAAAACGATAGGTAAGTACCTCAAGGAGACGTCCGCCCTGATCGAACTGACGGGCGGCAATCCGTTTCGGGCGCGCGCCATGGCGAACGCGGCGCGCACGGTAGAACGACTCGAAGAACCGGCGGCCGATATGCTCGCCGCCGGCACGCTCACGTTGGTCAAAGGGATCGGAGCCGGCCTCGCCGCACAGATCGACGAACTGGTGCAGACCGGCAGCTTCGAGGCGCGCGACGAACTGCTCGGCGCCATCCCGCCGGGCGTGCTCGACATGATGCGGATCAAGGGGCTCGGCGCCAAAAAGGTGCGCGCCATCTGGCTCCAGCTCGAAATCACGTCCATCGCCGAACTGGAGGAAGCCTGCACCATCGGCCGGCTGGCCGATCTGGACGGTTTTGGCGAAAAGACGCAGGAGAACATCCTCGAAAATATCCGCCTGCTCAAGCAGTACAGCGCCCACCGGCGCTACGCCGACGCCGCGGGGCAGGCCGCATCCCTGATCGAGGCCTTGCGCGGCGCCGTCGAGCGCCTCGAACCGGCCGGCGCCTTTCGCCGCAAGTGCGAAACCGTGGAGCAGGTCGATCTGCTCGTCACCGGGGCCTCGCCCGACCGCGTGGCCGAAGCCTGCGCCCCCTTTGTCAGCGCCGCGAAGACCGCGGCCGGGCCGGACGGCCAGACCGTGATCGACGGCGCGCTCCCCGACGGCTTGCGCGTCGTCATCCACCTCACCCCCCCGGAACGGTTCGGCACCGCCCTGTTCCAACTGACCGGGGCTGAGGTCCATGTCGCCGCGCTGACGGACCGCCTCGGCGGGCTGCCCGAGGTGGCCGAGGAGGACGAACTCTACACACGCGCCGGCCTCGCGCCCGTCCCGCCGGAGCTTCGCGAGGGGCGCGGCGAGCTGGAGGCCGCCGCCGGCCGGCTCCCCCGCCTCATCGAATACCAGGATCTCCAGGGCACGCTCCACAACCATTCGCGCTACAGCGACGGCGCCCACAGCCTGGAGGAGATGGCGGAAGCCACCCGCGCGCTCGGGCTGTCGTATTTCGGGATCTGCGACCACAGCCAGTCGCTCGTCATCGCGAACGGACTGGCGCCGGAACGCGTTGCGCAGCAACAGGATGAGATCCGCCGGCTCAACGCCGGCTACGCCGGGCGCGGCATCCCCTTCAAGATTTTCAGCGGGATCGAGAGCGACATCCTCGCCGATGGCTCGCTCGACTACCCCGAGGACGTGCTCGCCTCGTTCGATCTCATCGTCGCGAGCGTGCACACCCGGATGAACATGAACGAGGCCGACGCCACCGCCCGCATCGTCCGCGCCATCGAAAACCCCTATACGACCATCCTCGGCCACCCGACGGGCCGGCTCCTGCTCGTCCGCGAGGGCTACCCGCTCGACTACGAGCGCATCCTCGACGCCTGCGCCGAACAGGGCGTCGCCATCGAACTGAACGCCAATCCCTACCGGCTCGACCTCGACTGGCGGTGGATCAAGGCCGCCACCGACCGCGGCGTCATGATCTCCATCAACCCAGACGCCCACACCCGCGAAGGCCTCGCGGACATGCGCTGGGGCGTCGAGGCCGCCCGGAAGGGCTGGCTCGAACCCTCCCAGTGCCTCAACGCCCTCTCCCTGGAGGCGTTTTCGGAATGGCTGAGCCGGCCGCGCCCGAAACGGACGCGCCGGTAAGCGCGTTTCTCGTTGGCACAAGACGGCCGGGGCCGGATGAACGCTCGCAATCGACTTCCTTTTCCGATACCGCACCTCCCGCAGGGCGCTACCCTCCCGTTTGTCGGGCTGGGGGCGCGGCTGTTCTGGCCCGTCGTGGCGCTCATCCTGCTGGCTATCGCGTCGACGGCGACGATCTGGTTTCTCGCATACGGCATCACCCCGGGGGTGCCGAACAGCGCGCGGCTCCGGGGCCTGCAGCAGCCGGCGGAGATCGGATGGCTCGCCGACGGCGGCGTGCGCGTCTCGGCGAACGACGAGCGGGACGCGGCCGTCGCGCTGGGGTATGCGCATGCCACATCCTACCTCTGGCAGATCGCCCTCTGGCGGCAGACGGCACGGGGCGAACTCACGCTCTGGTTCGGCCCCGATCTGCTCGAACTCGACCGTTTCACCCGCGAACTCCGGTTCGAGTCGCTGGCCCGCGAAACCTTCCGGACCCTGCCCGCCGGCCAGCAGGACTGGCTGCGCGCCTACGCGGACGGGATCAACACCGCGTTCGACGAAACCGCCTTCCTGACCCGCGACGAGTTCGCCCTCCTCCAGATCACCCCGGATCGCTGGCGCCCCTGGCATACGCTCGCGATCGAACGGCTGATGGCCTGGCTCGCCGTGCAGCTCGATACGACCTCCGCGCCGGCCACCCAGCCGGCCTCGTTCGCCCGCTTCCTGGCGTCCGACCGCGCGCTGCGCTCCTGGCTCCAGCTCCACAGTTTCGACTACGGCTTTGCCTGGGTCTACAGCGACTCGACCGACACCCTGCTGGGCGAACGCTATGTGACCGGATCCACGCCGACGCCGCTCCTGCTGGAGACGCTCATCCAGACGCCGGCCGGATCCCGCATCGTCGCCGGCATCCCGGGCTCCCCCATCACGCCGACCGGCCGCTCCGGCGCCGGCAGCTGGGCGGGGCTGCTCCACAGCACGGCCCGGCTTCGCATGGCCCCGACCGCCCTGTCGGATAGCGTCCCGACGATCCACGAGCGGATCGAGGGCCGCGGGGGACTGGAGTTTTTGCACACCTTCCGTCCGGGAGACGGACACATCCAGTTCTTCTCGCTCCCGGACACCAGCGGTTCGATCCCCGACTCGGCGCTGACCCTGTTCTGGTCCGGCCTCGGCCCGGGGACGGACTTCGACGCCTGGCGTCAGCTGGCCACGGCGGACAGCGCGGCGTTTTCCCTCTTCGACGGCGCCACGGTTCGGATGCGTCCGGATGGGTCGTGGGATGTCGCCGGCGTACCGCCCTACCGCGAGACGGTCGGCTCCGTCACCCTGATCGGCGGCACGCCCTGGACGCCGTACCTCGCGCGCCACCTCGACGCCTTGTCCCGCGTAGCGGACGACGCCGGCCGGCTCGCCACCTGGAACGACGACTGCTACAGCGAGTGGGCGGCCGACCTCACCCCCCGCTTCCTGGCCGCCCTGGGCCGATCGGACAGCCTCACCGCCATCGACCGCGACGCCCTGACCTACCTGCGCAACTGGGATTTTTCGTACGCGCGCGCCAGCATCGGCGCGGCCATCTTCGAAGCCTGGCTGACGCAACTGCAGCGCGGCGCCCTCGCCGGCCCCGGCGACTTCGACACCCTCCCCGAGGACGCCGTCCTGCTGACCGCCTTCCGCTCCGCGGTCGATGTGCTGGCCGATTCGCTGAGCAACGACCTGAGCACGTGGCGGTTGGAGAACTACCGGCCAAGCATCTTCCTGTATCCGGCCTGGTCGCACGGGGGTGTGCTGCAAAGCAACAAACACATGCAGGCGGACACCCGCTTCGCCCCCCTCCAACTGCCCGGGCGCGGTCATCCTTCCACCCTCTGCTGGGGGTCGTTTGAAACGAACGACGGCTTTCAGGCCTCCGCCACCTGGGATGCCTGGACCCACGCGGCCGCCAACGACACGCTGTACACCCTTCGGCGATCGCTCGACGCCTCCGGATTCCTGGGGCGGTACCGCATCCCGGTCCAGCCTCCGGATGCCCATCGCCTGCACGCCGGCATGCCGCCGGAATCCGTAACGCGGCTCGTACCGGCCGAGCGATAAACGTCCTGCCCCATGACGCCCCCCAGCCTGTATATCGGCATCGACGCCGGCGGCACCCGCTCGCGGCTGCTCGGACGCACTCGGGAGGGCGAGACGCTCATTCAGGCCGAGGGGCCCGGCGCCAACCCGCACCGGATCGGCTACGAGGCCTCCGCCCGACTGCTGGCGGAGCTGATCCAGACCCACTGCAGGGTCCAGCCGCTGCACCGGCTCGCGGGCGTGGGCCTCGGCGTCGCCGGTCTCGGCCGGCCGGCCGACACGGAAGCGTTCCTCGATGCCTTCCATCGCTACCTGCCGCCGCTCGCGCCCGACCGGCTGGTCGTCCTCTCCGACGCCGATCTGGCCCTGCACGCTGCGTTCGGGGCATCCGGCAGCGGCGCGCTGATCATCGCCGGCACCGGCTCCATCGTGCTCGCTCGAACCGCAGAGGGCGAACGGGTTCGAGCGGGTGGATGGGGGTATCTGCTGGGCGACGAGGGTGGCGGATACCGCATCGGGCAGGCCGGCCTGCAGGCCGTCGCCCGGGCGTACGACGGCGGTCCACCCACGATCCTGGCGAGCCTCCTGCAAGGATCCTTCGATATGACGCGCCCCGAGCACCTGGTCGAGCGCGTCTATCGCCCCGACTGGTCGATGGCCGCCGTCGCCCCGCTGGTGCTTCAGGGCGCGGCACAGGGCGACGCCGTCTGCAAGGCCATCCTTCACGCGCAAACCACCGCGCTGGCCGGCCAGGCCGTGATGCTTCTGCGGACCAACCCGACCATCGACCGAACGCTGCGCTTCACCGGCGGGCTCACCGACGACGCCGGCTTCGCCTCCCTGCTGGCCGGCGCACTCAAGGAAGCCCTGCCGGCACTCGACGTGGGCCGGCTCTCCACCTCACCCGTCGAGGCGGCCGTCAATCTGGCGATGACGGCGTGACGAAACGCGTGTCGGTTACAGCCGGCACCCCATGGTAACCCTGTCGAACCCGGGGCCAAAGCCATCGGGTGCAACGACTTCGACGCGAAACCCCAGCTTCTCGTAGAAGCCCTGAACCTGCGGAATGGTATGCAAACGCACCTCGCCGGCGACGCCGGCCTCGCGCATGGCATCCAGCCTGTGGCGCACCAGCCGGGTTCCGATACCTCGTCGATGTAGTGCGGTGTCGACCAACCCCCAGGTCAGCACGGCCACCCCATCGGGATCCATCGCCCAGCCACCGGCGGCACACATCGCGCCTTCGTGTTCGATGACGACGTACGGCCCGGGCAGCGCATCGAGGAAACGCGCATAGTCGTCCCGGTCGGAGGGCAGGAAGTAGCGGGGCGTATTGCCGGCGAGCAGGGCGAGGCAGGTCGCTCGATCGGCCGGCATATACGGTCGCACCACGAGGTGCTCGTCGGGGGGATGCACAGAACTCACCGGATGGCGATCGGCCGCGAGGGCGAGCCGGTGGCCCCCTTGAGCCGCAAGGGCGTGACGATGAGCAGGAATTCCCATCCCGGATCGGCCATCAGGGGGCCGAAGTTCATAAACTCCAGGTTGCCGATCCCGTTTTTCATCGTCAGCTCGGGGTGGACGCGCATCGCCGCGCCGTCGAGGGCGAGGTCGGACCCGACCATCGCCGGCTGCCGGCCGATGATCCACTGCACCACGTCCATCCCGATGGCCGGGATGACGCCCTGGTTGTGGGTGATCGGATCGGGCCAGAGGGTCCACCAGCCGAAGTTGAAGAGCAGCGCATCGCCGGGGCGGAGGTCGTTTTCATTCATCCCCTGCCGCGCCAGGGCGCCGCGTACGTCGGCCAGTGTCGCCTCGTAGTGTTCGGGCAGGCGCTCGACGCCCTGGTAGCCGGCCAGGTCGATCAGCACGCCCCGCGTGATGATCGGTTTGATGTTCTCGACCCCGAGGCGTTGCAGCCCATAGGGATCGGCCATCTCGTCCGACGTGAAACCGTTGTAATAGACATCCGTCTCCCTGCCGTCGGCCATCGTCATCCGCTGGCCGACATGCCCCATTCCATCGAACTGCGTGCCGACCTGCCCGATTTCGCTGGCGATAAACTCTTCGTTGAACACCAGCTTTTGATCCCCAACCGGCCCGCTGGTCGGGAGGCCGGGCATGACGATCGCGTAGGTGCGCTGGCCGAGCAGCGGCATGCCGCGCTCGTAGACGTTGCCGAGTTCGTAGACCTTGCCGGTCTTGACGAGGGCGATTGCCTCCAGGATTTTCTCCGGGGTGATCCAGTTCGAAGCGCCGGACTGATCGGCGGCGCCCCAGAGGTCGTTCGGCCACCAGGGGCCGGCGTCACGGGTCTGTGCGTGGAGCGGCAAAGCCGGCGCCATGAGCAGGACCAAAACGAGGAAAGCGATACGTCGCATCGGAGTCGTGAGATCGTGTGGATTTGGGTCGCGTGGCTATTTCAACGGCGTCTCCGTGTGCGGCCGGCCGTTTGTCGTCAGGATCTGAAAATGGTGCACCCGGTACCCGTCATAGGTCCAGACGACCTCCTTCCGGGGCGTCACCTCGAACAGCTTGACGCCTTCGGTCGCCCCGTAGCTCGCGATGACCGTGTGGCCATTGGGCAGGCGCTGCGCGCCGCAGGGGTCGACAAAGATCGGCGTCGGAACGTCTTCGTTCGACATCCGCCAGACCACAGCGCCCTGCTCATCCACCTCGATCGTCTTGTTGCCGTGCGTGAGGTTGATGAGGGTGTGCCCGTTTTCCAGCCGGATGGCCGTGAACGGCCAGTTTTCCCCTTCACGCCCGCCCAGCGGGGCGAGGTCGGTTCGGATCGTGTTCACGACTTCGCCGGCCGGCGTGTATTCCTTCACCGCAAATGCCAGCAGGTGCGGCACCAGGTAGTTGCCGTTCGGCAGCTTGCGCGCCATGCGCGTCTGCATGTGCGCGTTGTCCGTCTCCGGCTGCAGCGGCGTTTCGTGCACCACGCGGCCTTCCCGCTCCACCTCGACGATGCGAGGCTGCACGCCCAGCTCGGTGATCAGGGTGAGGCCGTCGTCGAGCCGGACGGCGGTGCCCAGTTCGGCGTTCGGGCCGCTCAACGCGTACGAGAAGACCACGTTGCGGCCGGTGTCGAATTCCTGGACGACGTCGCTCCAGCAGATGAGCACGTGTCCGTTCGGGAGCACATACCCGTCGCGCGCGCCGGGACGGCCGGCATCCCAGATCGTTTCGCCGCGCTCGCCGATGATGCCGGTAAATTCGGGGCCGGCCACGAAGAAGGAGTGCGTGATGGGCACGGTGGCCATCGAAAGTGGCGGCTGCGCCTCGGGCCGGCAGGCGGCCAGGCCGGCGAGGAGCGCGATAAGCACGCAGACGGAAAAGCGGGGACGGATCATGGGGGATGGGGCTTGAGGTGGGACTGGACGACGCAGTATACGCACGCCGGGCTCTCTGCGGTAGAGCCCGATCGCCTTTCGCGCCCATCTGTGCGAAAGCGCCTCATCGCCCGAACGCATCCAGTGTATCTTCAAGATGCACCGCCTAAAGGCTTGACACGCAGCGACATAAGGCGTACATTACCGTTCGGTTATAGTACAACCCGGTTATGACGCATGACGCCAGAACGCCTCAACGCCACGTTCGCCGCCCTCGCAGATCCTACGCGGCGCGCCATCTTACACCGTCTGGCTTCGGGTGAAGCCACGGTCATGGAGCTTGCCAAGCCCTTCGACATGTCCCAGCCGGCCATCTCCAAGCACCTCAAAGTGCTCGAGCGCGCCGGGCTCATCTCCCGCACGCGCGAGGCGCAGAAGCGCCCCTGCCGGCTTGTCGCCGAACCCATGGCGGCCGCCATCGACTGGATGGAATCCTATCGCGAACACTGGGAGCCGGCGTTTGCCCACCTGGATGCCCTGATCGATGAGCTGCGGCGTCTCGAAACGCCGCCCCAGACCCCGGTGCGCTGAATCAGCGGCGCACGTTCCGCTCGTAGATCTCGATCCAGTCCGAGACGGTCATCTTCGACACCAGTTCGCCGATCAGCGCGAAGGGGATATCTTCCACTTTTTTGAAGCGGACGCAGCTCTTCCCCATGTCCAGCTTGCGCTTGGAGTGCTTCGGGTACGCCTGCGTGAACCAGTCCAGCAGCGCCGGATTAGCATACATCCCCATGTGGTACAGGGCGATGAAGTGCTTCTGCGAGGCAAAACTCAGAAAGGGCAGCGGATCCTTCGGGTTGCAGTGGTATCCCGGTGGATAGGCCTCATGCGGCACCACATAGCCAGGCATACCGTACTGGATGCGCTCGACGAAGCCGTCGGGCAGATGGTCGAGGATGACCTGGCGCAGGGTCTCCAGCGCCGGCCTGCGCTCCTCCGGAGCGGCGGCCAGATAGGCATCAACCGTCGTTGCAGGGATGTGCATGGTCGGGATACGGTATGGGAGTTTGGGGATGCGAGATGCCAGATCCTGGACGCGAGATGCTGGATCTGGGGTACGTGATGCGGGATGCGAGATGCGAGATGCGGGATGTGGGGTACGGGCTGCCGGATGCAAGTTCCTGGAATCGAACCACCCAGGTCATCCCGGATCCGTATCATGCACCCCGAAACAAGAATCCAGCACCCAGGATCCCGAAACAAGAATCCAGCATCCTACAGCCTTAGAGCACCGTGCGGAACGCCAGGCCCGCCGCGACCCTGTTCTGTACGTGCACTGGCGCCAGTGAGATTCTGGAGCGCGGCGGCAGCCTGCGGCGGCGCATGCTTTCCGGCTTCAAGCGCGCAAAATCAAAGCCGGCACTAGCTCCCATCAATACCATTCCGAGGACGAGACTGGTTCCCCCTCCGTCGCTCTTCGAAAAGATGTCGTTCGCGCCGGCATAGACCAGTCCCATTCCAAGGCCCCTCACGGTCAAGCCAACGAGCAGCCACCCGGGCTGGTTAGTGGCAAGGTACCCAACGCCCGGCCCTACGATCGCGCCAAACAGCATCAATGCGGTGCCGGTGTCGCTGCGTGTGCCCTCGAAAAACGTGTTCGCAGCCAACACGGGCACCGCTGTCGCCGCAATCGACAGGATCAACGGCGCATTGGGGTTTTTCATCTCCAGAGGCGGCAGCGCACCACCAACCTGGGCCGCCGCTAGCCGGGTGGCGCAGGCCAGCAATAGACAGGTAGAGGTAAAGCGGCGGGTTATATCCATTGCAGTCACCGGGCTGATTGGCGAAATACATAGCAATATAATGCCGCTGATGACCGGCGACAATACCAGGAATCAGTCCCAGGGGCCCGGTGCATACCCGGCGACGGTGAGCGCCAGGATTTCGCGTATTTCCTCGTCGAGCGCGTCCGCCGGCACGAGGCGAAGCGCCCGTTTCGCGAACCCGGGCAAGCCCTGCAGCATCAGCGAGATGCGCAGCACCTTGCCCGCGCGTGTTTCGATGCGAAACCACTTCATCACCGGAGCGAAGCGGATTTCCACGACATCATTCCAGGCCACCAGGCCGGACGTGCCTGTCATTTTACGGTACCGGATGCCCTGATCGGACATCTCGTACTTTTCGACCAGATAACCGAGTATGAGCGGCAGGGAGAGCAACGCAAATCCGATAAACGTCGCGGTCGTAAACAGCGTCGTGGTGCTGTTGGCGTAGACGTTGGAAAGGATGGCGATGCCGCCGAAAAACACCAGGCCGGCCAGCCCGACGACCAACGTCCCGGTGGGATGCGACAGGACGTGCGCGCGCGAGGTCGGCCGCTCGCGATCCCGATTGCGTGCGAGCAGGCCTGAGATAAGCGCGATGAGGACCGCCGCAAGCACCCATTTGGCGGCGGCGATCCAGACACCGGTGTCCATGGCGAGTTGGGGTTGGATGGCAGGACGTCTCCCTTCAAGTCGTTCCTGCCGCCGGCTCCGCCGGAGCCGCGCCTAACGCACCTCTTCGTCGGTCAGCTGGCGCGGATAGCGGATCTGCTCGACGATGCGCTGGACGTCCTGCGGCGGCGGCTCGGTGGCCAGCGACACCACGATCATCAGCACGAAGTTGATGAGCATCCCGACCACCCCGATCCCCTGCGCGTTGATGCCCATGAACGAGTCGATGATCGGCTTCTCCATCCCCGGGATGACGTTTTGCGCGCGCATGAGGCCGATCATGACGAATGTAAAGAGGAGGCCGGCGCTCATGCCGGCGATCGCCCCCTGCTTGTTGGCGCGCTTCCAGAAGATGCCCAGCACGATGACCGGGAAGAACGAGGCCGCCGCAAGCCCAAAGGCAAACGCCACGACCTCGGCGACGAACCCGAGCGGGTAGATGCCCAGCAGGCCGGCCATCACCACGGCGACCAGGATCATGCCCCGCCCGACGCGCAGCTTCTGGGCGTCCGTCGCATTCGGTCGCAGCATGGTGCCGTAGATGTCGTGCGCCAGCGATGACGAGATCACCAGCAGCAGGCCCGACGCGGTCGAGAGCGCCGCCGCCAGCCCGCCGGCCGCGACGAGGGCCACCACAAACGGCGGCAGACTCGCGATTTCGGGGGTCGCCAGCACGATGATATCCCGGTTGATCGCCCCCAGGAGCGACGTCGCATCCGTCGGCCCGCCCTCGGGGAAGTTGATGAGTCCGGTAGCCGCCCAGTTTTGCACCCACTCGATCTGGGTCATCCCGCTCCCCACCTCGTTGAACTGGTTCAGGATGTAGTATTTCGCAAAGATGGCCACCGCCGGCGCGGTCGTGTACAGGATGCCGATAAACAGGAGCGCCCAGAAGGCGGACCAGCGCGCGGCCTTGACCGACTTGACCGTGTAGAAGCGAACGATGACGTGCGGTAGGCCGGCCGTGCCCACCATCAGGCACAGGGCCACGCAGAAGACGTTGAGCTTGGAGAAGGACGAGAACGGATTGCTGTATGCGGTCAACCCCAGGTCGCGCTGGATGGCGTCGAGCTTGGGGAGGATCTCGCCCATCGCGATCTGCGGCACCGGGTTGTTTGTGAGCACGATGCCGATGGCGATCGCCGGGATCGTGTACGCGAAGATGAGCACACAGTACTGGGCAACCTGGGTGTACGTGATGCCTTTCATCCCCCCCAGAATGGCAAAAAACGCAACGATCGCCATCCCGATAAGCACCCCGATCTCGAAGTCCACGCTCAGAAACCGGCTAAACGCCACGCCGACACCCGACATCTGGCCGGCGACGTAGGTCAGCGACACAAAAATCGCCGCGATGGCCGCCACGAGGCGCGCGCCGCCGGAATAATAACGCGCCGCGACGAAGTCGGGGACCGTGTACTGCCCGAACTTCCGCAGATACGGGGCCAGCAGGAGCGCGAGCAACACGTAGCCGCCCGTCCACCCGAGGAGGTAGACCGCCCCGTCGTACCCCATGAACGAGATGAGGCCGGCCATCGAGATAAACGACGCCGCGCTCATCCAGTCCGCCGCCGTAGCCGCCCCGTTTGCAATAGCGGAAACCCCCTGCCCCGCCACATAAAACCCCCGCGTACTCGCGACCCGGCTTCGGTACCCGATATACAGGTACAGCGAAAACGAAAGACCGACGGTGATCCACGTCCAGTTCTGGATGCTCATGCAGGTTCGAGGTTCAAGGTTTGGGGTTCGAGGAAGTGGGATTGAGGGTTGCGATTCACGACGAGACGGCCAGGGATGAGACAAGGCCAGGCTCCCTCGACGCCCGCGCGCCTGGAACCTTGAGCCTCGTACGTGGAACCGTCAACCTATTCCGCCACGCCGGCCTCTTCATCGGCTTTGCCGCTGAGGTAGGCGTAGACGAAGATGAGGACGATGAACACGAAGATCGCGCCCTGCTGGGCCATCCAGAAACCGAACGGGATGCCCAGCACCGAAACGGCGTTCAGCTCTTCGACGAAGAGGATGCTCATCACGAACCCGACGAGGGCCCAGACCAGCAGGAGTCCAACGGTCCGCCGGATCTGCCGGCGCCAGTAGGTTTGTCGATCCATAGAAGCAACGGCTCTCGCCGGGTGAAAAGCGGCCAGAGGCCGCGGTCAAACGCGCTTCGCGCAGTCATGAACGGCTTTCGGCCGCGGTCAAGTATCGCTCAGATGCACCTTCCCCTCTTCCCTCGGAAATCGTTTATCGCTACTCGCTAATCCTCTTCCCTCGGAAATCGTTAATCGCTACTCGCTAATCCTCTTCCCTCGGCAATCGTTAATCGCTACTCGCTAATCCTAACTCGCTCATGCTACCGGTTTTTCCGTTCGTGCACCAGCGAATCCACGACGCCGGGGTCGGCCAGGGTGCTGGTGTCGCCGAGGTTGTCGTGTTCGTTGGCGGCGATCTTGCGCAGGATGCGGCGCATGATCTTGCCGGAGCGGGTTTTGGGGAGCGCCGGCGTAAACTGGATGAAATCCGGTTTCGCGATGGGGCCGATCTCCGACCGCACGTGGGCGACGAGTTCGTTCATGAGCGCGTCGGTCGGCTCGATGCCGGCGTTGAGCGTCACGTAGCAATAAATCCCCTGCCCCTTGATGTCGTGCGGGAAGCCGACGACGGCGGCCTCGGCCACGGCGGGGTGCGCAACCAGGGCGCTTTCGACCTCGGCGGTGCCGAGCCGGTGCCCCGACACGTTCAGCACGTCGTCGACACGGCCGGTGATCCAGTAGTAGCCGTCGGCGTCGCGCCGGCATCCGTCGCCGGTGAAGTACTTGCCGGCGAACGTCGAGAAATAGGTGTCGACGAACCGCTGGTGGTTCTTGTACACCGTGCGCATCTGGCCCGGCCACGAGTCCTTGATCGCCAGCACGCCCTGCGCCTCGCCCTCGAGCACCTTGCCGTCGGCGTCGAGCACTTCGGGCTGGATGCCGAAAAAGGGCAGCGACGCCGAGCCCGGCTTCTGCGGGACGGCGCCGGGGAGCGGGGTGATCAGGATGCCGCCGGTCTCGGTCTGCCACCAGGTATCCACGATGGGGCACCGCCCGTCGCCGACGACCTCGTGATACCATTTCCACGCCTCGGGGTTGATCGGCTCGCCGACGGAGCCGAGCACGCGGAGGGAGGCGCGGCTCGTCTTCTTCACGAAGTCGTCGCCGAGGCGCATCAGGGCGCGGATCGCGGTGGGCGCCGTATAAAAAATGGTGACCTTGTGGCGATCCACCACCTGCCAGAAGCGCGACGCATCGGGGTAGGTGGGGACGCCCTCGAAAAAGACCTGCGTCGCGCCGTTGGCGAGCGGGCCGTAGACGATATACGAATGCCCCGTCACCCAGCCGACGTCCGCCGTGCACCAGAAGATGTCGCCGTCGTGATAGTCGAACACGTACTGGTGCGTCATCGCGGCATAGACCAGGTAGCCGCCGGTCGTGTGGAGCACGCCCTTGGGCTTGCCGGTGGAGCCGGAGGTGTAGAGGATGAACAGCGGATCTTCGGCATCCATGGGCTCCGCCGGGCACTCCGGGGGCTGGCCGGCGGTCTCGTCGTGGACCCAGAAGTCGCGGCCGTCGACCCAGTCGACCGGGCCGGCGGTGTGTTTGACCACAAACACCCGTTTCACGCCGGGGCAGCTCTTCAGCGCCTCATCCGCATTTTTCTTCAGCGGCACGGGCTTGCCGCCGCGCAGCCCCTCGTCCGCTGTGATCACGACCGACGAATCGCAATCCAGGATGCGGTCGACCAGCGACTGGGGTGAGAAGCCGCCAAAAACCACCGAATGCACGGCGCCGATGCGGGCGCAGGCGAGCATGGCATAGGCGGCCTCGGGAATCATGGGCAGGTAGATGGTCACCCGGTCGCCCTTCTTCACCCCGTGCTGCTTCAGCATGTTGGCGAAACGGCAGACCCGCTCGTACAGCTCGCGGTACGTGATATGGACCGCATCCACCTCGGGGTCGTCCGCCTCGAAGATGAGCGCGGTCTGGTCGGCCCTTTTTGCGAGGTGACGGTCGATGCAATTGTAGGCCGCATTGAGCTTGCCGCCCTCGTACCAGCGGATGTGCACGTCGTTGCGCGCGAACGACACATCCTTCACGGCGCGAAAAGGTTCGAACCAGTCGATGCGCGCCGCCTGATCGCGCCAGAACCCCACGTTATCTTCAACCGAGCGCCGGTACATCGCCCGGTACGCTTCCATCGACGAGATATAGGCGGTGGCTTTGAATTCGGGAGACGCTTCGAATTGCTCGTGACGTCCGGAGTAGGCGGCGGTTAGCTGGTCGTTCTTCTCTTCGGCCATGGTCTCGGTGCGATGTAATGTGCATGGGATGGAGCCATCGGCGCAGAATACAGCACCCCGCCGGCTTTTTCCAGTTTTTTTTCCGTTCCCCCGAGGGGTGCCTATATTCGAGGATCCCGCCCTAAACCCCGATTCGACATGACCACGCGCCGGCTTTTTGTCCTACTTCCCCTCCTCCTGCTCCTCCCCCTCCCCGCCGCGGCCCAGGTGGCCGCGCCGGATGCCGTAGGGGCCTACGCCGGCGCCATCGCCCATAGCCGGGAGGCCGTCGCGTCCCTCATGCAGCGCGAAACCGTCCCGGGCATCTCGGTCGCCGTGATGGTCGCCGGCGACATCGTCTGGGCGGAAGGCTTCGGCTGGGCGGACATCGAGCAGCGCGTTCCCGTGACGCCGCTCACCAAAATGCGCATCGGCAGCGTCAGCAAGCCGATCACCTCCGCCGCCGTGGGGCTGTTGATGGAGGCCGGCCGGCTCGACCTCGACGCGCCGATCCAGACCTACGTGCCGTCGTTTCCGGACAAGGGCTACCCCATCACGACGCGCCAGCTCGCCGGCCATCTCGCCGGCATCCGGCACTACCGGGGCAACGAGATGGAGAGCGCCGCCTACTACCCCACCGTAGCGGCCGGACTGGCCATCTTCCGGGACGACCCGCTGCTGACGCCCCCCGGCGAGCGCTACAGCTACTCGAGCTACGGCTGGAACCTCGTCAGCGCCGCGGTGGAAGGCGCGGCCGGCGAACCCTTTCTCGCGTTCATGCAGCGCGCCGTGTTCGACGCGCTGGCGCTCCGGCACACCACCGCCGAGCACATGGACAGCCTTATCGCGTACCGGACGCGCTACTACGTCCACGACGACGCGGGGCGGGTCGTCAACGCGCCGTATGTCGACAACAGCTACAAGTGGGCCGGCGGCGGGTTCATCTCCACCGCCGAGGATGTCGTCCGCTTCGGCGACGCCATCCTGCATGGCCGGCTCCTCCGCACATCGACCGTGGATGCGCTGTGGGCCTCTCAGCGGACGAACGACGGCGCCCTCACCGGGTATGGCATCGGGTGGCGGACGAGCGTGGACGACGAGGGCCGGCGGATGGTCGGCCACACGGGCGGGTCGGTCGGCGGCACCACCCTCTTCACGATCTATCCCGACGAAGATCTGATCGTCTGCGTCATCTCGAACCTGTCCGACACCCGGTATGGCGGGCTGGACCAGACCCTCGCCGCTTTTTTCCTCGAAGCTATGTTAAGGCGGTAGTAGTAGGTTATTGCGATGGGTCCCTTGGGGATCGGTAGGCATCGCCGATACACGGCATGTAGGTGTTTCGGCCTACCGTAGTCACAGCAAACCACTACCCGTGTGAGCAGACAACAGATACAGGCCATGGCGGGGTCTATCCCGCCACCGCCCTTTCTGGCCTTCAAGGTGCTGAAGATTGCCCGGCAGGAGCCGTTGGACTTCAACGCGCTCGCCCGCCTGGTCGCCACGGATGCCTCGTTGAGCAGCCTCTTGATCAAACGGGCGAATTCATCCCGTTTCGGCGTGCGAAAACCCATCACCGACCTGCAACGCGCGCTCGTTGCGCTGGGGCGCGACCAGGTCGTCAACCTCACGATGATCGAGGCCATGCGCGCCCTGCGCGCCCAGTCGCGCGTGCCCTGGCCGGGCGGCGACGACCGCTTCTGGAAGCACTCGGTCGCCGTGGCCATAACAGCTCGCTTTCTGGCCATCGAACTCGGCATGCCGTACCCTGAGGAGGCGTTCACCTGCGGGTTGCTGCACGATTTCGGGAAGCTGGTGATGCTGAGCCACAGTACGCAGGCCTACCGCACCGTCCTGGAAGAGTCCGCCCGGATCGGCAAGCCGCTCCACAAGACGGAGTTTGAACTGCTCGGCCTCACCCACGCGACGGTCGTCGGCGCCGTGTGCCGGCAATGGCGGTTACCCGATTCGCTCACGCACGCGGTGGAATCGCACCATGAAAAGCCCGACATCGTGTTCGGCACGCTGGCCAACCTCGTGCGGAGCGCCAACTTGCTGGTCAAGGTGGCCAACATCGGCCAGAGCGGTTCGGCGTTCGTGCATGCCGATTCCTTCGCCCGCATGCCGCACGGCCGGCTTTCTATGGATAAACTCGGCGAGATGCTGGTGAGGCTCCCGGAGATGGTGGACGAACTCGCGGCCTACGTCCTCGGAAGCGCTGCCGGAACGCCCTCGCCCCACATCATCCGGGAAGCGCCGCACGATCCGGTGTGGGTGGACATCACCCAGGAGGACGAGCGCCGGCTCGTCTCGTATATCCTCTTTCGGGAAGGATTCGATCCCCGGCTGCCTTCCCCCCTCACACAGGATCCTCCCCCATCGGTGACGTTCATCGTGACCGACCGGGCCAACCTGTACGAGGGACGCTCTCACGTGATCGACTACCTCGCCTGGCGATCCGTCCAGCGCCCCGATCCCGAGAACTACCTCGATGGCGCCGACCTGCACACGTGGCTCGCCGGCGCGCTCAACCAGCATGAGGCCGCTTCAGCCCGGGCGGCCTGAGCCTCGGTCGATCTCCTCGTCGTAAACCATCAGCATTCGGGTCTCATTATGTCACACAGCGTGCTCGATACGTGTGTCCTGCTCGAACTCCTGCAGTCCGACAGCCCCTTCCGGCAACAGGTTCATAAAACCGTCGAACAGGTCGAATCGGGAGGGAAAGCCGCGTGCTGCATCGCCGAGCCGTGCCTCGCCGAAGTGTGGAACGTGCTTACGCGCCCACCGATCATGAACGGATTCGGATACGCCTCGCACAAAGCCCGCAATCTCATCGACGCGCTCGTGGACCAGTACCCGCTCCTCGAGATGCGGCACGACCACACGCCGTCCTGGCTCGACGTAGCCAGTGGGTACGGCCTGACCGGGCAACACGTACGGCATGCCCGGCTCGTCTCGACGATGATGGCCCACGGCGTATCGCAGCTCATCCGGGTCAGCGACGAGGAATTTCCGGAGATCGGGGGGATACGCGTGCTGCAGGTAGGCATGGCGCTCGTGTGAGCGGCGCGCTGCCCGGGTCAGCTACAAAAGTTCATCGGGCGACAACGAGGGGACGTATTTCCTCACGCTGATCTGTGCGTAGCCGAACGAAGTACATGCCGGGCGGATACGCAGATGCATCCCAGGAAAGCTGTCGCATGCCGGCGATCCGGTCATCCAGCAGCCTGGCGATACGGCGACCGAGCACGTCATACACCTCGATCTGCATGGGTAAGGCGTGGTCCGCCTCGATCACGATCTGGACCTGATCGCGAGCGGGGCTCGGATACACGGACATGGCGACGGCACGAAGCGGCAGGCCGTCGTCCGAGATCGCAATCGGCTCGCCATAATGCGATTCTTCGCGATAATCGTTCATCCAGGCCGTGCCGTCCCAGGTCTGTTCGAGCGACTCCAGGATATCGCCGTCGGCGTCGTACGTATCGAACGTCGCGAACGTATTTACCCATTCGGTGTCACGCCACGACTGCGTGATATATTCCGTACGCTGCCCTGCATCGTTGTACGTGGAACTCCTCCTGCTCGTGAATACCCAGTCGACGATGAACTGCTCGCTCGTGCTCAAGACCTCTTTCGCGTCGCCGTCATAATAGGTGGTAATCCGGCTCAGATCGATCCACGATTCCGCTCCCATATCGTCTTCAACCAGCACCTGTCGCGTGCTGATTCTCGTGAGTTCATCCGGGTAGGTGTAAAGATTACGGCTGACGTTCTGCAACGTCATGGCCGTCTCGTCATAGACCCACAACGACGTAGCTTCGAGTTGCGACATCGCATCGTAGGTATAGTCCGTGCGAGAAACATCCCGCCATTCCCCGTCTTCCATCATCTGGATCAACGTCTGAGCGAGCAATCCATCCGTTGCGCGTGTCGAGACGGATCGGAGATCGCCCACCCAGGCGTCGTTATCCCAGATTTCGAACAGGAAACCCATCGATACGCCGTCGGCATCAAAGTCGTTCGTCTGGCGGAAGGAGTTCACCCATGCCCCGTCGACCCACACCTGTTCCACGGTGGAGACGAGCAAGCCGTTTTCATCGAACTCGACGAAATCAAGCGTCTGGTTGACCCACTCGCCATTCTCGTAGACCTGCGTCAGGGCCCCGTCAACCATGCCGTCCGGCCCAAAGGTGAACCTTGAGAGCTTATCATTCATCCACGCGCTTTCCAGCCATTCCTGGTACAGAATTTCCAGCAACGTGCCCTCGGCCGCATGGAGACCAGCGGCCGGAATGCCCACGGTTCGAAGTACCGCGCAGGGATTGCCGGACGCCAGCGTGAACGCGACCAGTTTCTCGAGCCGTGGATTGTCGTGGGTAAATCGGGCAGCCGGCTCGACTTGAATGGAGGCATGCGATGCCATTTCACCCGAACGTTCGGGTCCGCATGCTTGAGCTAGGGCGACCGACGCGGTCGCGAGGAGGATCGCAACGAAGATGGATACCGTTTTCATGAGCTACACAGAACCTTATCGCGCATCCCCGTGGGGTACGCGGAGCGAGAGAAAACGGACGTCATACACGATGTACTTACACAGGATCACCTCCCGCATTCGCCCGCGCACCGTTGGAATCGGTGCCTGGACCAATATCCCCAGTGGATCCGCCAATCGCAAATCATGACATCCCGACGGCTCGGGGGCGTGAACCTAGTTGCCCCCGCAGCGTCTGACGGGACACCTGTTGCCACACGAACGCCGGCCATGAACCTCCGCACCGTCCACGCCACCCGCTACGTCACCCCCCTCCGCGAGGGGGGATCGCTGCCGGCTATCGTCGAAGCGGACGACGAGGGGACCTATGTCCTCAAGTTTCGCGGCGCCGGCCAGGGGCCGAAAGTCCTTATCGCCGAGGTGATCGCCGGTGAACTTGCGCGCGCCGTCGGCCTGCCCATCCCCGAGATCGTGCTCGTCGAACTCGACCCTGAGATGGCCCGAACCGAGCCCGACCCCGAAATCCAGGCCCTGATCCGCGGCAGCGCCGGCCTCAACCTGGCGTTCGACTACCTGCCCGGCTCGATCACGTTCGACCCGGTGGTCGACACCCCCGACGCCGACCTCGCGTCGCGCATCGTCTGGTTCGACGCGCTGATGACTAACGTCGACCGCACCCCGCGCAACCCGAACCTGCTCATGTGGCATCGCCGGCTCTGGCTGATCGACCACGGGGCCTGTCTCTATTTTCACCACGCGTGGTCCGACTACCCGGCGCGCAGCCGCGACCGGTTCGCGGCCATCAAACACCACGTGCTGCTCCCGTTCGCCTCGGCCCTCGACGCGGCGGCCGACGCGCTGCGCCAGCGCATCACGCCGGCGCTCATCGAGCAGGTCGTCGCCCTCGTGCCGGATGCATGGCTGCTCCACGACGCCCCGTTCGACCGCGTTGCCGACCACCGCGCGGCGTACGTCGACTATCTGCGACGCCGGCTCGAGTCCCCGTTCGACTTCCAGGAGGAGGTATCCCGTGCCCGATCGCTGCTTGTATGACTACGCGGTCCTGCGCGTCGTCCCCCGGATCGAGCGCGAGGAATTTATCAACGCCGGCATCATCCTGTCCTGCCCGTCGCGGGGCTTCCTGGAGGCGCGCATCGAACTGGACGAGCCCCGCCTCCTGGCCATCCACCCGGGAGCGGACCTGGAAACCATCCGCAATCACCTCGCGGTCATCCCCATCCTCTGCGCCGGCGGCAGCCATGCCGGCCCGATCGGCCAGCTCTCCAAACGCGAACGCTACCACTGGCTCGTCGCCCCGCGCAGCACGATGATCCAGCCCTCCCCCTCCCACACGGGCCTCTGCGACAACCCCGCCGCCGCGCTCGAACACCTGATGAACACGATGGTCCGCATCAAGAGGACCTGAGAAACAGGAGGGGGCGTCCATCCGCGCCGCATCCATCTGCGCTGCCGGTTGCTTGCGGCGCCCGGGTCGAATGGCGGCCCGCGCAATGGGTTTTTAGAATTTCAACAACTTCCGAAGACGTTACGGGGCGTACGTGTAGTCCATCGCCTCGGCCGGCTCCTGCGCCAGCCGCGCCTTCCATGACGCCTCGATCACATCCGGAGTCGTCCCGGTAACGCGTTGCAGCCCGCCGGCGCCATCCTTCCACAAGGCCTCCACCGCTTCGACGCCGTACGTCTCGTAGATAAACCCGATGAGGCTGCCGGCTTGCGGGTAGGTGATGAGGTCGTTATGGCGGGAAAAGGAGCGCGTCAGCTCATCCCATGACAGCTGGACCCCTTCGCGGCCGAGAAAGGCCGCGAGCCTGTGGAGGTCGTGCCCATGCCAGTTGCCCGTCGCATACACGGCCAGTCCTTCGTTGACCCAGCGCTCCGGAGTCCCCCATCGATTCATCGCGACGACATGCAGCAGCTCGTGTGTGGCGCTGAGCATCATGCGTTCATTCACGATGTAACAGAGCGTGCGCGTCTTGAAAAAGGCGATGCCGTTCGTTTCGTGGCCGATCAGGGCGCGCATGCGGTCCCGGGAATCGACCAGAAAGATCGTGGCCCGCGGCTCTTCCTGGTGGGCGCCGAGCACCCGGTTCACCCGGACGAGCGACGCCTCGACATCCCGCTTGACCTCCTCCAGCCGGCGCTCGCCCTCCGAGCCTCGTTCGGCATACACGACGAAGTGCGCGGTCGAATCGGCCCGCCAGTCGAACCCCGTTTTCTTCGCCAGATCGTCCGGCCCCGGCTGCCGTGCCGTAGTCAACGCGCACCCTGCGAGCACGAGCCCCAGCAGCATCCCGCACAGGCTCCATCCGGCACGGTGGACGTATCTGCGTGGCATCGGCCTTACACCAGGCTCTCGGGAGGGAACGCGGCCGGATCGAAATCTGGCGCAGGATACTGGGGATTCATCTCCTCCAGCGTGTCGGCGATGAGTTCGGTGATGAGCAGGTTGCGAAACCACTGATGCTCGGCGGGGATGACGTACCAGGGCGCCGCCGGCGTCGCGGAACGGTTCAGCGCGATCTCGTAGCATTTCATGTACTCGTCCCACAGCTCGCGCTCCTTCAGATCTCCGGGGTTGAACTTCCAGTGGCTGTCCGGCTCCACGAGCCGCCGGCGGAGCCGCTCCAGCTGGTAATCCTTGGAGATGTGAAGCATGATCTTGAGCACGCGGGTGCCGGCGTCGGCGAGCAGCGCCTCGAACCGGTTGATATGATCGTACCGGCGTTCGATGATCTCTTTCGGCGCCCATCCGTGCACGCGAACGACCAGCACATCCTCGTAATGCGACCGGTTGAAGATCCCGATCATGCCCTTCTTCGGCGCTACGTCGTGGACGCGCCACAGGAAGTCATGCGCCAGCTCGATGGGGGTCGGGGCCTTGAAGCCGTTCACGCGGCACCCCTGCGGATTGACGCCCCGGAATACCTCGCGGATCGTGCTGTCTTTACCGCCCGTGTCCATCGCCTGCAGCACGACGAGCAGCGACTGCTTGCCCTCGGCAAAAAGCCGTTCCTGCAGGTTCGCCATGCGTTTCCGGTTCTTCTTTTTCCGGCGGTCCACGGCCTTGTCGTTTTCCAGGCCCTGAGTGTCGGACGGGTCGATCGAGGCGAGCTTGAATTTTTTACCGGTCGGGACGCGGTAGCGGGTGTAATCGAAGTCGGGTTTGGACACGGATTCGGTCGGGACGGTTGATGTAAAGAACGGTTGAATCTAACGTTCACCGGATCATCGTTCAACGTTCGCACGTCCTTGCTCCACGCGCCACGCCGATCCGCCGTATATTTCCCCGGCCCATTCCTTTCCTCGACGCCCCATCCATGCGGTTTCGTCATCGCCCCCTGCGTCTATCCCCTCTCCGTCGCGCGCTCGTCACGACGGCCGGCGCCGCGCTGCTGGCGGGGCTGGCCTCGCTGCTCGTCCCGGTGCCGGCCGGCCTGCTCGCCGAGCCCGAGGTGGTGAGTGTTCGGGTGACTGACCGGGCCGGCGCGCTGCTGCGCGAAATCCGGCCGGATGGACGGGGCATCCCCATCGAGCTCGACGTCCTGCCGGCCCACGTCGCCGAGGCGCTCGTCGCGATCGAGGATCGTTATTTTTACCGCCATCCCGGCGTCAACCCGCTGGCGCTGCTCCGCGCCGCGCGCGACAACGCCGGCGCCGGGCACGTCGTGAGCGGCGGCTCCACGATCACGATGCAGGTGGCGCGCGCCCTGCGCAAATCCACCCGCCGCACCCTGTTCACCAAACTCGCCGAGGCGCATCTCGCGCTCCGGCTCGAGGCGCGGCTGACCAAACGCGAGATCCTCGCGCTGTGGCTCAACAGGGTGTACTTCGGCAACCAGGCCTACGGCATCGAGGCGGCGGCGCGGACCTATTTCGGGAAGAGTGCGAGCGACCTGACCCTGGCCGAGGCGGCCTTTCTGGTCGGGCTACCCCAGAGCCCGGTTGCGTTCGACCCCTACCGGCACGCCGATGCGGCGCGGCGCCGGCAACAGCGCGTCCTCAACGCCATGGCCGCGACGGCGCGCCTGGCGCCCGATGAGGCCGCCCGACTCGGCGCGCTCCCGATCCCGACGCGGCCGCCCGACCAGACGTTCCAGGCGCCGCATTTCGTCGAATTCGTGCGCAGCCAGCTCGGCGACCGCGCCGGCCTGGCCGAGGTGCGCACCACGCTCGACGCCCGGCTTCAGCAGACGGTCGAGGCCCTCGCGCGCACCCACCTCGCCCGGCTGAACAGCGAAAACGTCAGCAACGCCGCCGTCATCGTGCTGGACAACGCCACCGGCGACATCCGCGCCTACCTCGGCAGCGCGGATTTCTGGAATGCGGCGACGGGCGGACAGAACGACGGCGTGCAGGCGCGGCGTCAGCCGGGGAGCGCGCTGAAGCCGTTCACCTATGCCCTGGCGCTTGAAAGCCGGCGGTACACGCCCGCTTCCATCCTGGCCGACCTCGAAATCCAGATCCCCGAAGCCGGCGGCGCCTTCGCCCCGCAAAACTACGACCGGACCTTCCACGGCCCCGTGCCCCTGCGCGAGGCGCTCGCCAACAGCTACAACGTGCCGGCCGTCCGCGTCGCCCGCGAGATCGGGCCGGCCAGCATCCTCGACCGCCTCCATGCATTCGGTCTCGCCTCGCTCGACCGGCCGGCGGAGCACTACGGCGTGGGCATCACGCTGGGCAACGGGGAAGTCCGGCTCATTGAACTCGCCCGCGCGTACGCCGGTCTCGCGCGCGGAGGCGCGCTCCCGGCGCTGCGCGCCATCGCGTCGATAACGAGTCTCGACGGCGCCGTCGAACAGCCCGCGCCGCCGGCGACGGCGCCACGCGTCATCGCGCCCGACGTCGCCTACCTGATGGCGGACATCCTGTCGGACCCCGAAGCCAGGCAGGCCGCATTCGGCCGCTACGGACCGCTCGAGCTGCCGTTTCCCGCCGCGGTAAAAACCGGCACCACCAAAGATTATCGCGACAACTGGGCGGTGGGATTCACGCCGGCCTACACCGTTGGCGTCTGGGTGGGCAACTTCGACGGCAGCCCGATGCAGCGCGTGAGCGGCGTCTCGGGCGCGGGGCCGCTGTTCAAGTCGATCCTGCTCGAACTCGGGCCCGGCGGCGCGTTTGACGCCCCGGCCGGCGTCGCCGACGCCGTCGTATGCCCCGCGAGCGGGAAGCTGCCGGGGGCGGCCTGCCCCGTGCGAAAACGCATCGCCTTCCTCGCCGGCAGCATCCCGACGGACACCTGCGCCGTCCATCGCCGGTACGACATCGACCGCCGCAACGGGCTCCTCGCCGACGCCGACACGCCGGCCTCGGCCCGGCAGTCCATCACCTACGCCGTCCATCCCCCCGAATACCGGGAATGGATGCGGGAACGCGGCATGCCGCTCCCTCCCACGGTCACGCTGGCGCAGGCCGCGGCCCGGGACGAGGCGCCCTCGCCACATGCCGGCCTGCGCGTCGCCTACCCGATATCGGGGGCGCGTTTCCAGCTGGATCCGGTGCTGCGGCGCGGCTACCAGCGCATCAAGCTGCAGGCCGTCGTCGACGAAACGCTCGTGCATCCCGAGTGGTGGGTGGACGGCGCGGCGTTCCCCGGATCGATCGACGAGGCCTTCCTTGCGCTCGCCCCCGGCACCCATACCATCGAACTGCGCGCCCGCACGCTGGAAGGCGACGCCGTGCGCAGCCTGCCGGCCCGGATCGCCGTCATCGACCCGCTCGAGGAGCCGGCCTCCTTGCCCGATCCCCGGGTGCTCGGGGCGCCGGATTGAACGTCCGTCCGGCGATCGCCGGACGGCCCCTTTACACGACATCGCATGAATCGGAGGCAACCCTTGCTTCGCCATACATCCCTGCTCCTGCTGCTGCTCGCCTTCACCGCCCTGTCGTGCGGGAAAAAAAGCGCGTCGACCGACGGCATGGAGGTCGAGACCGTCTCGCTCGACGTGCCGGCCGCCGCCGCGGCGTTTATCCCCACGCTCGAGGGGCCGCTTCGCCCGATCAGCGTCTCGCCATCCGGCAGCCTGCTACGGCTCCAGTCCGACCAGTCCATCGCGGTGACCTTCAGCCGCCCGATGGTGCCTGTCGGCGACGCGCCGGCCCCGGCGCCCGGGCAGATCACGATCGAGCCGGCCGTCGCCGGCGCCCTCCGCTGGGAAGGGACGCAGACGCTCGTTTTCCAGCCGGCCGCCCCCCTTCCGGTCAACACGGCCTTCGCGGCGACCCTGCATGCCGGCCTCGTCGCCCTGGACGGCGAGGCCCTCGCCGAACCCTATACCTGGACCTTCGAAACGCCCCGCCCCCGCCTCGTGTCGTCCAGTCCCTCGCCCTACGAACGGTTCGTCGACCCGTCCGCCGGCCTCTTCCTGACCTTCAACCAGGCCCTCGACCCCGGCGCCGCCCCGCGCTCGTTCAGCCTCCGGCGCCAGTCCAACGACGCGGACGTCGAGGTCCTCTTCCGGCTCGAGGCCGACAGCATCGCGGTCGTCACGCCGGCCGGACCGCTGGACCAGGGCGTCACGTACGTCGTGTCGATCGACGCCGGCCTCGCCGGCGCGCAGGGACACCTGGGCAGCGCGGAGCGCGCGGAGATCGTCTTCACCACCTATCCCGAACTCGCCTTCGTGCAGGTGTCGCAGGAGGATGAATATTACAATACGATCACCACGAACATGGATCCGGCGCAGGGCGTGACGCTCCAGTTCACGACGGAAGTCCGGTTCGGCGATCTCCGCCGTGCGTTGACGATCCAGCCGGCGCTGGACCTGCCGGCCGGTATCGAGGCGCGCGACGACGCCGTCAGCACCACGCACCGGCTGCCGCTTTCCTGGGCCCCGGAGACGTCGTACACGATCCGCGTCGACAGCCTGCGCGACGTGCACGGCCAGGTGCTCGCCACGGGCGCGCATCGGTTCGTGACCAAAGCCTACGTCCCCTCCGCGCGGATTCCCGAAGGCATCCTGGTGGTCGAGGCCGCGCAGCAGCCCGTGCTGCCGATGCACGTCACCAACGTCGAGACGGTCAGCTACGGTCTCGAACGGCTCGCCCAGGATCAGATCATCCCCAGCCTGCCCTCGTTCGACACCTGGCACTATTACGACACCGACGCGCAGACCGTCCGGCCGGCCGTCGCGGCGACGCAGAGCCGGCCCGTCGCCACGCAGCGCAACGTCCCCACGGTGCTGCCGTTCGACCTGTCGCCCGCGCTGACGAACGGCGTCGGCGTCGCCGGCGTGCAGGTGCTCGGGCCGGCGCGTGCGGGCCAGACGGACCGGCCTTCGTTCAAGGCGCTCGCGCAGGTCACCCGGATGGGCATCTCGGCCAAGTTCAGCCCGCACCAGAACGTGTTTTTCGTCACCGACCTCGCCACGGCGCAACCCGTCGCCGCCGCCGCCGTGACGCTGCGCGGGCAGGACAACCGGGTCTACTGGCAGGGCACGACCGACACCGAAGGCCGGGCGACCGGCCCCGGATGGCACGCGCTGGGCATGACCCACCCCGACGAGTGGTCGACGCCGATCCAGTACGCCTTCGTCGAGAAAGACGGCGACCTCGCCTTCACGGCCAGCCTGTTCGACGACGGACTGGAGCCCTATCGCTTCGGGATCTACACCGACTGGAATCCGGAGCCACTCGACCGGGAGGGAGTGCTGTTCACGGATCGCGGGTTGTACCGCGCCGGCGAAACGGCGAATTTCAAGGGCATATTCCGGCAAAAAACCGATGGCGACTGGACGGCTCTGCGCGATAGCCTCCATATCGAAATCGTCAGCCCGAGCGACGAGGTGGTCTTCCAGCAGGACATCCTGCCGGGCGCGATGGGCACGTTCGACTTCACCTGGGCCAGCCTCGAAAGCGCCACGCTGGGTTCGTACCGGATCACCGCCACCCTCACCGACCCAGGGCGCACCTACGTCGCCGAACACTACTTCAGGGTGGATGCCTTCCGGCGCGCGACGTTTTCGGTGGATGTGCGCGCCTCGTCGAACGCCTATGTCGCCGGCGACTTCTTCGAGGGCACCGTCACCGGCCGCTACCTGTTCGGCGCCGCCATGCAGGAGCAGCCGGCGCGCTACTACCTCCAGCGCAACACCACCTTTTACGCGCCGCCGGGGTACGACGGCTATCTGTTTTCGTCGTGGCGCGACCGCTACGGCGCCGACGGCATGATCGCGAGCGGCGATACGCTGCTGGACGCGGAAGGCCGGCTCGCCATCCGGGCCCAGCTCCCCGGCAATGAGCAGGGATTCCCCGCCCGGCTGTCGCTCTCCGCCGCCGTGACCGATCCGGCGCGGCAGGAAGGCGGCGGCGCGGCAGAAGCCATCCTCCATCCCGCCCTCTTCTATGTGGGCCTCAAGCCGCGCACGACGTTTCTGGATCTGAGCACGGAGCAACGCATGACGGTCGACCTCATCACGGTGGACCCGAACGGCCAGCCGGTGGGCGGCGCGGCCGTCGACGTGACCCTCATCCGGGAGCAATGGAACAGCGTCCGCGAGGTGGGCTCCGACGGACGCATGCGCTGGCGCAGCGAGCATGTCGAGGAAGTCAAACAGACCCAGACGATCCGCAGCCAGGCCGGCAAGGCCCAGCGGCTCGCATTTTCGATTGCGGAAGGGGGAAGCTATCTCGTGCGCGCGGAGAGCCGCGACCTGCGCGGCAACGCCGTCCGCACCGAGGCCTACTTCTATGCCACCGGTGCCGGCTACGTCGCCTGGCGCCGCAGCGACGACGACCGGATCGAGCTCATCCCCGAAAAAACGACGTATGCGCCCGGCGAGACGGCGCGCTTCATGGTGCAGTCGCCCTACGAAACCGCGACCGCGCTGGTCACCGTCGAACGGGAGGGCATCCTCTCCAGCCAGGTCATGACGCTCACAGGGAGCGCCCCGCAGATCGCAATCCCGATCACGGAAGCGCATCTGCCAAACATCTTCGTGAGCGTGATGCTGCTCACCGGGCGGACGGCCCCGCCCAGCGGCGCGAGCGATCCGGGCGCCCCCTCGTTCAAGATCGGGTACGCCGCCATCGACGTGGACACCGGCGAACGCCGGCTCGCTGTCGAGATCCTTCCGAATGCCGAGACGTATCGGCCCGGCGACGAGGTCGAGGTGGACCTGCGCCTCGTGGATGCCCGTGGCAACGGCGTGCAGGGTGAAGTGACCTTCAGCGCGGCGGACGCCGGCGTGCTCAACCTGATCGGCTACGCGCTGCCCGACCCGTTCGACACCTTCTACGGCGCCCGCCCGCTGGGTGTCACGACGAGCCAGACCCTCGCCAACCTGGTCAAGCAGCGCAACTTCGGTCTCAAGGAGATGGATGAAGGCGGCGGCGGCGGCGGCGACGAGGCGCAGCGCGGCGTGCGCAAGGACTTCCGGCCGCTCGCCCACTGGGCGCCGGCCATCCAGACCGACGAACGCGGCCGCGCCCGGGTGACGTTCAAACTCCCCGAGAGCCTCACCACCTTTCGCCTGATGGCGACCGCCCTCACGGCCGGCAACCAGTTCGGCAACGCGCAGAAAGACGTCGTCGTCACGAAGCCGCTGGTGCTCACACCCGCCCTGCCCCGCTTCGCGCGGCTCGGCGACCGGTTCGAGGCCGGCGTGCTCGTCACCAACACCACCGGCGCCGACGGTCCTGTCGCCGTATCGGTGGAGGCCCAGGGGCTCTCGCTCGCCGGCGAGACCAGCAAGACGGTGCAGATGGCCCGGGGCGAGACGCAGGAGGTGCGCTTCGACTGGAACGGCGACGCCGCCGGCGAGGCCACCCTTCGGTTCTCCGCCCGGCTCGGCGCGGAACAGGACGCCTTCGAGATCGGACTGCCCGTACAGCAGCCCACGATCAAGGCCACGCAGGCCACGTTCGCCTCGACGGACGACGCCGCGGACGAGGCCTTGCGGCTGCCGGCCGGTCTGATCCCCTCCCTCGGCGGATTCCAGGCGCGCGTCGCCAGCACCGCGCTGGTCGGACTGGAAGGCGCGGCCGAATACCTGTTCGAATACCCCTATGGATGCCTCGAACAGCGCACCTCGCGCATCCGCCCCCTGATCGCCGGCACCGAACTGCTCGACCTGTTCCAGGTGGACGTGCTCGGCGGGCAGCGCGACGCCCTCATCGGCGACTGGATTCAGAGCCTGCCGGCGTTCTGGACGGGCTCTGGCTTCACGCTCTGGCGCGGCGGGTCGTACGTCCATCCGTACGTGAGCGCGTACGTGGTGCTGGCGCTGGCCGAGGCCCGCGACGCCGGCTTCCGGATCCCCGAAGCCCTCACCGCCGACGCCGTCGAAGCCCTCGCCTCGGCGGTATCCAACGGGAGCCAGCGCCCCGAATACTACAGCGAGGCGGTGTGGAACGACACCCGGGCGCTGATGCTGTACGCCCTCGGCCGGCACAACCGCTTCCTGGACCAGGAAATCAACGACCTGGCGACGCGCGTCACCGCCGGCAATGCGCCGATCAGCATGGATGGACGCAGCCACCTCCTGCGGCTGCTCGTGCGCCGCAACGCGCCCCTCTTTGCGCGCCAGAAGCAGGCGCTGACCGAGAGCCTCGTCGCCGCGCTGCGCGTCGAAAGCACCACGGCGTACCTCACGGCCAGCGCGTCGCCGGCTACCGGGTGGATCTTCGCCAGCGACACGCGGTCGACCGCCTTCGGCCTCGCCGCGCTGATCGAGACGCGCCCGCCCGCGGAGACGCAGGTGCTCATCGAGCGGATGGTCCGCTACCTGCTCGAAACGCGCCGCGGAGACCACTGGGCGTCGACCCAGGAAAACGCGGCCGTCATCGACGCCTTCCGGCTGTACCGCGAGGCCTATGAAGACGTCTCCCCCGATTTTACCGCGAAGATCACGCTCGCCGGCCGCTCGATCCTCGAAGCCGCCTTCCAGGGCCGGAGCCTTGACACCGAGGATGCCGTCGCGGCCCTCACCGGATTGCCGGCGGGCGAGACGCTGCCGGTCCGGATCGAAAAAAGCGGGGACGGCCGGTTGTACTACACCCTGCGTCTGGAAACCTATTCGACCGAGCCGGCGGATGCCCTGGCGCAGGGCCTCAGCGTCGAGCGCCGCATCCAGCGGCTCGACGAGAGCGGCCAGCCCGTGGGGGCGATCGAGGTGACGGGCGGGAAGACGGTGACGCTCGACGCCGGCGAACTCGTCCGCGTGACGCTGCGGCTGACGAGCCCCGCTGACCGCAACTACGTGGTGCTCGACGACGCGCTACCCGCCGGCCTGGAGGCGCTCAACGACGCCTTCATCACCACCAACAGCCAGCTCACGCAAGATACGGGCAGCGACCGGTGGTGGGGATCCTTCAACCACACCGAGATCCGCGACGACCGCGTCGTGCTCTTCGCCGACTACCTCACGCGCGGCGAGCACACCTACACCTACGTGGCCCGCGCCACTACCCCGGGCACCTTCTCCCACCCCCCGGCGCAATCCGAACTCATGTACCAGCCCGAAATCAACGGCCGGACCGCCAGCGGAAGCCTCGTGGTGCGGTGAGGAATATTGGAAATCGGAAATCCGGGGTGTGATTACGCGGGTAGGCGAAGTGAGATCGGGATGCGGGATGCAGGATGCGGGATGCAGGATGTGGGATGCGGGATGCAGGATGCGGGATGCAGGATGCGGGATGCAGGATGCGGGATGCAGGATGCGGGATGCAGGATGTTTACCGAGCAACCGGTGACATGGATGGGGAATCCTGCATCCTGCATCCAAATATCCTGTATCCTGCATCCCCCATATCCTGCATTCTGCATCCCCGATATCCTGCATCCTGCATCTTATGCTCGAGGCGCAGAGGCATTAAGCATCACATCGTAAACCCTTGTTTTTGCATCAGATAATTTGCGATCTGCGATTTACATTTTGCAATCTCAACCCCTCTCAGTCCACGTCCTTGACCCCGTCGTAGCGCATCTTGTCGAGCTGTTTGATGTCTACGTCGCCGGCGACGTCGCGGAGTTTGTCGATGTCGACACCGCGGCCTTCGAGTTCGAGGACGAAGCGTTCGGCGACGAGGACGTGCATCGAGCAGCGGTCGCTGTCGCCGGCGCTGGTGCACGTCTCGTGCGCCGGATGGCCCTTGAACTCCCGCGTGCGCTCAAAGCCGTTGTCGTCCTCGCGGTCCACATCCAGATGGAGCCAGTTTAGTCCGAGCGTGGCGGCGTTTTTCAGGCTGCCCAGATCGGTGAGTTTGAGCGCGATTTCTTCCTCGCCGTCGCTCGACTGAAAGGTGCGTTCCACCGTGGAGATTTTGATGCCCAGCGCGCCGGCCCGCTCGCCGCTGTTGGCGGTCTGCTCCATCCCCCGGACCCGGTCCGGTATGAGTTCGCGCAGCTCGCGAAAATCGACGGGCGTCACCGCCGCCTCGCCGCCGATCGTACCGCCCAGCTCACCCAGCACCTTCCCCAGCTCCTGCATCGCCTCGCCGAGGTTTTCCGGATCCTCCCGGTCGGTCCGGCTGCGCTCTTCCCGCGCCGCGTCGCGTTCCGCGCGTTCGGAGAGGTCGCGTTCGGTGTGTTCATCGGACGCGTCCGCGCATCCGGCGCAGGCGATGAAGGCGAACAGGGTGATTACAATAACAGATTTCATGGTGACCTCCGGTTGCGAGCGAGTGCGTTAGAAGCGCTATACGTTCGGATACCCCGCGCAGGTTTCGCCGGCCGCGTACGCGCGTCGACCCGCACATCCCGATTTGCCCTGGCGCGGCCGGCTTAAGTTTTTCAGAAAGCTGCCGATACAGACGAATAGGCCAGAGCCTGGTCCCTACCCTACCCGACCCTACCTCGCTCCCTACCCGAGCGTACCTATGCAGCAAACCATCCTTGCGCTGGGTGCACTGATGATCACGATGCTGGTCACAGTCAATCAGCAGCATTCCATTTTTCGCGTGCAGCAACTGGGCTACGTGCGCGAACTCGAAAACGCGGCCATCGATTTCGGCACGCGGCAGCTGGAGCAGATCATGAACTCGACGGCGTTTGACGAAGTAACCGTCGGCGCCACCGAGATGACGTTCAGCGCCAGCGATTTTACTCGGCTAAACCAGTTGGGTCACGACGGCGGAGAGAACGGCAACAACAAAGCCACTTTTGACGATCTGGACGATTACGACGGGTTTGAGGAAGACGTCACTCACGTGATGAGCGCCGACACCTTCCAATTCCACATCGCCTACACGGTCGAATACCTCAACCCCAACGCGCCCAACACCACGCCGGCGAGTCCGACGTTTGCCAAACAGATTATGGCAACCATCGAGTCCGAAACGATGGTCGGCGACAAGCGCGCCCAGGTCGTGATGAAGCGCATCGCGATCGTCACCGACAGTTTTTAACCCCGAACTCCATGCAGGTCATTTTCGATCATATCGCGAGCCTCCTGGTAGCGAGCGTGGTGTTGCTGATCTTTGCGGTTCTCCAGCTCCGCGGCTCCCAGTCGCTCACGGAGACGTCCATCCACCAGATCGTGTATTCGGACGCCATCAACGCCGGCAGCATGCTGCAGCGCGATCTCGAAAATATGCGTACCGAAGAACAGACCGCCGAGGCCATTGCCCGGGGCGTGTACTCAGGGGGGATGGCGTACAGCTGCATGATGACGTCAAATGGCGATACCACCCAGGTACTGACGTTCCCCACGCTGGCCGACCCGGAAGGCGTCGGGGCACTCGCCGATCCGATGGACGCTCCGGTGCAGCTCGTGAGCTACGTGCTGGAACCGCTGGCCGATTCCGTGGCCGTCGATCGGGGTGCATCGATCGAATATTTCCCGCTCCACCGCATTAACCGCCTGGTCGGCGGCACGTTTACGGGCGCTTCCAAGGCGAACGTCATCGCCTTTAACGTCGGTCTCGCGTCGCGCGGGTCGGTCACGTTCGCAACAGGCAGCATGAACTGCCCGACCGATCTGGCCAAGGTACGCTTCGAGATCAAGACGGCGATCGACGGCGTGACGCATGTCACCGGCGACCAGCGATCCACCAGCCGATTGAACCTGAGCCGATATGCCACCACGGTCGATCTCACCAACTGGGAATAGCCGGCCGACTCGGCCTTTCATCTAAACATCAACCACAATGGGCAAAGGAGTTATTATCGGCGCAGTCGCCATGATGCTGATCTCCACCATGTTCCTGTACAATACGCAACTCGTCTCGCGCGAAACGGACCGGCGTCAGTACAGCAACATGAAAGACCAGGTTGCACGCGAACTGGCGCTTACGGGCCGCAAACTGATCCTCGCGTCCTGGGTAGAGAGCGGCGGCACGCGCAGTGCCGCTCCGTTTGCCGAGATCGAGCGTGATGGAGGCACCATCAGCGTCTCCGGCTACGACCTGGATTCCGATGTGCTGGACTTCACCGTCCGCGCCTCGTACCAGGGCGCCGTCCATGAAGTGCGCAGCAAATACCGGTGGAATACCTACGCAGTCAATCCGCTTCAGATCAAGGCGACGGACATCCACCTGACGGTGTCCCCCTGGGCCAACCTCGACATCGCCTCCATCACCCTGGACGACCAGTCCATCGAAGAATTGAATGAAGTGCTCATCAACGAGCTCCAACTCGGGAATGACCTCAGCGATTTCAACCTGAGTCTGGAGCAGATGCAGCAGGAACTCGAAACCAAGCTGGGCGAAAGCGGCAACGGCGATATCGACATCCAGATCATCGACCAGGCCGCGCGCGATCTGTACGATCAGCAAAACGGACTCTTTTTTCCGGACCAGGTACAGCAAGCCATCAATACCTTCATGGCGGATAACCCCAGTGCGGTGCAGCAGTTGAACATGCCCAACGCGATCGCCGACAACGCCATGCTGAACAACCCCGAGAAGGAGATCTACACGGTCGACCAGAGCCTGGAGCTCACCCATGATTTCTCCGGCAAGGGCATCCTGATCATCGACGGAAGCCTGATCGTCCCCGATGGCGTCAGCTTCGACTGGGAAGGCCTCGTTATTGTCCGGCCGCCTGTGTCCGACCTGCACGCCCAGATCGACCTGCAGGGCAACGTCACGCTGGACGGCAGCCTCATCGCCCTGCAGGAAGCCATCCCGAACAGCGGACATATGGATGTAACGATTTTCCGGGACACCGACGGTGCCTGGGGCACCCCTTACGGCAGCGAACAACTCATCCGAGGCTGGAGCTGGTGCACGTACCATACACACGATTTCACCGGACTGCGCGGCAATATGGTGCGCTTCTACGCGAACTCGGGCGGAGACCGTATTCACGAAAACGATGTCAAGTTCAATAACACCTTCAATCGAATCGGCAAGTCCGAGGAGTATTTCCTCGCCATCAAGAACGAAGCGGCGCACGGTCGAGGCATCCTGTCGCTTGAGGTTGACGGGCAGGATCGGACGAGTTATCCGGTGGCGCCGGGGTTCGACCCGACCTATGTCTCGGAGGGTAATCCGTTTCGGTCGACAGTCTTCACGGGCAACGACCTGAACTGGCTCGAGGTCGACATACGCCGGCTCAGTTCGCTCAAGAAGCTGTGGGACGATTCCGAAAACCCCTTCCCCGGCTGTACGCAGGATGGGGGGACGAGCGGTCCGCCCTGCGTCGGGCAGGACTACAATCGCCAGGGCGCCCTGACCTTCCAGCTTTTCCACAAGGACGGTTTTACGGATAAGCTCGTGTACGAAGCGTCGCTCTACTGGCACCGCCGCGAGGACGAGGAAGAAGAATTCGAACAGGAGATGGACGATCTCGTCAGCGAACTGCAATCGACGGACACCGGCCTGACCGTGAACTTCGGTGACAACGTCAATTTCACCACCAACCCCAATGCGATCGCCAAACTCGGCGCCTTCGGCGGCCTCCCCCTCGGCGTGACGCACCTCGGAACGTGGCACACCATGGTGGAAAGCGAGTAAAATCGCAAAACGTAAATCGTAAATCGTAAAATGCACAGGGGAACGAGTCCATCGCGATCGTTTCCCTTTGCATTTTTTGCGTTTTACATTTTGCGATTTACGATTTGCGATTCCCTACATATTCCGCCTGTACTGCCCCCCTACTTCGAACAGCGCCTCGGTGATCTGACCCAGCGAGCAGGTTTTTACGGTTTCCATCAGCACGGCGAACAGGTTGTCGCCCTGGCGGGCGGCGCGCTGGAGCCTGGCGAGGGCGTCGCCGGCGCGGCCGGCGTTGCGCTCCTGGAACGCCTCCAGGTTGGCGATCTGCTGGCGTTTCTCGGCTTCGCTCGACCGCATGAGGGCGACCGGCTCCTCCCCGGGCGCGTCGACGGACGCCTCGGCGCGCGGCAGAAACGTATTGACGCCGATGACGGGAATGTCGCCGGCGTGCTTGAGCCGCTCGTAATGCATCGACTCTTCCTGGATCTTGCCGCGCTGGTACATCGTCTCCATCGCCCCCAGGACGCCGCCGCGTTCGTTGATCCGCTCGAATTCCGTCAACACGGCCTCCTCCACCAGATCGGTCAGTTCCTCCACGATAAAGGCCCCCTGCAGCGGGTTCTCGTTTTTGGTCAGCCCCAGTTCCTTGTTAATGATCAACTGGATGGCCATCGCGCGGCGCACCGATTCTTCGGTCGGCGTCGTGATCGCCTCGTCGTACGCGTTCGTATGGAGTGAATTGCAGTTGTCGTAGATGGCAATGAGCGCCTGGAGGGTGGTCCGGATATCGTTGAACTGGATCTCGCGCGCGTGCAGGCTCCGGCCCGAGGTCTGGATGTGGTACTTGAGCTTCTGGCTGCGTTCGTTCGCACCGTACCGCTCCCGCATCAGCACCGCCCAGATACGCCGGGCGACGCGGCCGATCACGCTGTATTCGGGGTCGAGTCCGTTCGAGAAGAAAAACGACAGGTTGGGCGCAAAATCGTCGATCTTCATCCCCCGCGAGAGGTAGTACTCGACGTACGTGATCCCGTTGGCGAGCGTGAAGGCGAGCTGCGAAATCGGGTTCGCGCCGGCTTCCGCGATGTGGTAGCCGGAGATCGAGACCGAATAATAATTGCGCACCCCCCGCTCGATGAAATACTGCTGCACGTCACCCATCATGCGCAGCGCGAACTCCGTCGAGAAGATACACGTGTTCTGGGCCTGATCTTCCTTGAGGATATCTGCCTGCACGGTGCCGCGGACGGTCTGCAGGGCCACCTTGCGGATCGTGTCGTATTCGTCCTGCGTGAGGAGTCCGAGGCCTATCAGGTCGGAGCCGGCGACGCCCAGGAGCCCGAGCCCGGTCCCGTCGTGCCCCTCGGGCAATTCGTCTTCTTCCCCACCGGGCCCGAACGGCACGTACGACGGCGCCCCGGCGCCGAGATAGTCTGCGATGCCGGCCCGCGCGATGTCCCAGCGCCCCTCGGCCTTGAGGTAGCGCTCCACCTGCTGGTCGATGGCCGTATTCATAAACATGGCGAGCAGCATCGGGGCCGGGCCGTTGATCGTCATGGATACGCTGGTCGCCGGGTCGCAGAGGTCGAAGCCGGAATACAGCTTCTTCATGTCGTCGAGCGTGCAGATCGACACGCCGGCGTTGCCCACTTTGCCGTAAATATCCGGGCGGGTATGGGGGTCGAAGCCATAGAGCGTGACGGAGTCGAACGCGGTCGACAGCCGGCGCGCCGGCATGCCGGCGGAGACGAGGTGGAATCGCCGGTTGGTCCGCTCCGGAGCGCCTTCGCCGGCGAACATGCGCGTCGGGTCTTCGTTGGCGCGCTTGAACGGAAACACGCCGGCGGTATACGGGAAGTACCCGGGCACATTTTCGGTGAGGGCGAAACGGAGCCGCTCGCCCGGGTCTTCCGTACGCGGCAGCGCGACGCGCGGGATCCGGGTGCCGGAGAGCGACTCGGCGTAGAGCGGGACCGTGATCGACTGGTCGCGCACGGTGTAGGTGAATGCATCCTGGCGATACTGCTCGGCCAGCGCATCCCAGGCGGTCAGGATCTGTTTGGAGCGGGCATCGAGCTTGTCCCACCAGTGCCGTTCCATCTGCTCGAGCCGTTCGAGCAGCACGGCGCGATCGTCCGGCGCCCACTGCCCTACCTGCGCGATCACGCCGCGGGCTTCGCCCCACTTGCGCGCGATGCGCACCTGTTCCTCGGCATTGGAGCGGTAGGCGCGGCACGTGTCCGCCACATCGCCGAGATAACGTTGCCGGCGGGGCGGGATGATGGCGCGATCCGCGATCTCGGCTTCGTCGGGCAGGGTCTCGTGGCCATAGACGCTCGACGGGCGGTTGAAGTCAAACCGTCCGTTCAACGTGTCGAGCAGGGCGAGATACAGCCGCGTCACGCCCGGATCGTTGAACTGGGAAGCCATCGTCGGGTACACGGGCAGCTTGTCGGGAGGCGTCTCCCAGAGCCGGCGGTTGCGCTGGAACTGCTTGCGGATGTCGCGCAACCCGTCCTGGCTTCCGCGCTTCTCGAACTTGTTGAGGACGACAAAATCCGCCACATCCAGCATCCCGATCTTTTCGAGCTGCGTGGGCGCGCCGAAGTCGTGCGTCATCACGTAGATAGACAGATCGGTGAGGTCGGTGATCTCGGTGTCGCTCTGGCCGATGCCGGCCGTTTCGAGGATGATGAGGTCGTAGCCGGCCACCTGGCACACGTGAATGCTGTCGAGCAACGCCTGTGAGGTGGCCCGGTGGGCCTGGCGCGTGGCAAAGGAGCGCATGTAGACGCGTTCCGTGTGCTGTCCGTAGATCGCGTTCATCCGGATCCGGTCCCCGAGGAGCGCGCCACCGGTGCTGCGCTTGGTCGGGTCGACGGACAGCACCGCGATCTGGAGGTCCGAAAAATCCGTCAGAAAGCGGCGGACGAGTTCGTCGGTCAGCGTCGACTTGCCGGCGCCGCCGGTGCCCGTGATCCCCACCACCGGCGCATGATGCGCCGCCTCTTCGATCATCCCGAGCCAGGACAGTTCGAGGGTGTCGTCGCCGGCCGGCACCGCGTTCATCGCGTGCGACTCGACCGCCGTCAGCGCGCGCGCGATGACCGCGGGGCGCCGGTCGCGGATCTGCTCCCAGGCGCCGTTGAGCGATACGGCCGGGGCGTCGCACGCCTCGAGCATGTAATCGATCATCCCCTGCAGCCCCATCCGCATGCCGTCGTCGGGCGAGAAGATCCGCGCAATGCCGTAGGCCTCCAGACGCTCGATTTCCGCCGGCACGATCACGCCGCCGCCGCCGCCGAAGATCTTGATGTGGCCGGCGTTCCGCTGCTTGAGGAGATCGTACATGTACATGAAGTACTCGACGTGGCCTCCCTGGTAGGACGAGATCGCAATCCCCTGCGCGTCCTCCTGGATGGCCGTATCCACGATTTCGCGGACAGACCGGTTGTGCCCGAGATGGATCACCTCGGCGCCGGACTGCTGCAGCATGCGGCGGATGATATTGATGGCCGCGTCGTGGCCATCAAACAGACTTGCGGCGGTAACGAAACGGATGGGGTGTTTCGGTTTGTAGGGTTGCTCTTCCATGATCAATACAAACGCTAGGGAGCGGCCTGAAAAGCGACCGAGACATAATAGGCGTCACGTTTCTCGAAACGCGCCTGCCAGAGCTGCTGTTCTTTCACCGTGACCGTCGCGCGCCCCGCCGGCGGATCGAGGTCCACCTTGAGGTGTTTGGGCGACGTGCGGAAGCCCGTGCGCATCGCTTTCAGCACGGCTTCCTTGAGCGTCCACACCAGGATGAGCGTGTCATCCGGATCGCCCGTGTCGAGCAGGAGTTTCTCGCCCGGATGCAGCAAAAACCCGGGCAAGCCGGCATGGCGGGGCTGGACGCGTTCGATATCGACCCCGATCGGGCCCGCGGCGTTGATCGCCGCGACGGCGCGATCGCCTGAATGGGCGACGGAGGCGCCCCAACCGGTCGCCGGCAATTCGACGGCGCCGTCGTCCGCCACGCGAACCGGGAAGGTCACCGGCTCGCCCTCGAAACGGTCGGCCAGCAGGGTTCTCAGGGCGACCCGGCCGAGCAGAAATTCGCGCCGGCGCTTTTCCAGGCCAAAGCGTTCCCACCGATCAAGTTCCTCCGGAGCGAGGAAGCGCGCCGCCGCGTCCGGGGGGACGCCGGCGTCGGTTACCGAGTGAACGTATATGCCTTCGGGTAAGTCCATCGCGGGCAGAAGATCGAAAGGGCAACGCATGCGTTGCCCTTTCGTGTCATTCGCAATACGTCGGACCGATCACGAAGCCGCCGCGAAGTTCTTGGCGACCGTGTCCCAGTCCACGACGTTCCAGAACGCACCGATGTAGTCGGGCCGGCGATTCTGATAATTCAGGTAGTAGGCATGCTCCCACACATCGATGCCGAGAATCGGACGATCGCCCTGCATCAGCGGGCTGTCCTGATTCGCCGTGCTGTATACCTGGAGCTTGCCGCTCTTGTCCACCACCAGCCACGCCCAGCCGCTGCCGAAACGGGTGGCCGCGGCCTTGGCGAAAGCGTCCTTGAACGCGTCGAACGAACCGAAGGCGCTCGTGATGGCGTTGCCCAGGGCGCCGCTCGGCGCGCCGCCGCCGTTGGGGGACATCACGGTCCAGAACAGGCTGTGGTTGGCATGTCCGCCGCCGTTGTTGCGCACGGCGACGCGGATCGCTTCGGGCACCTGGTCGATGCCGCGCAGCAGCGCCTCGAGGGACTTGCCCTGCAGGTCGGCGTGGCCTTCGAGCGCGGCGTTGAGATTGTTCACGTAGCCCTGATGGTGCTTGCCGTGGTGAATCTGCATCGTCCGTGCATCGATATGCGGTTCAAGCGCGTCGTGGGCGTAGGGTAGGTCGGGAAGCACAAAGGCCATAATTCTCCTCGAAAGTTGATTATCGGTACCGTCAGAGTGCAACTGGTACGTACGAACGACGATCCTGTTCTGAGAGAAGGGCTTACGGGATGCCCCGACCGGTCACCGGGAAGGCCGGCATCCGCGGACCTCCGGGGCACGGGCAAAAAAAAAGCCCGCCGAAGCGGGCCTGGTTGTACCGAATTGCTTATGCGGCAACCGGCGAACCATTTGTCCGCACTTCCGGGGACGCCACCGGCGTCGCGGGCGTTGCAACCGTCTTTTTGACACGGGTGCGGCGCGGGGTAACGGATTTGGCGCGCGCCTTCTTCGGAGCGGCAGCCTTCTTCGGAGCGGCAGCCTTCTTCGGAGCCGCAGCCTTCGGCGCAGCCGCCTTCTTCGGAGCAGCAGCCTTCGGCGCAGCCGCCTTCTTCGGAGCAGCGGCCTTCTTCGGAGCAGCAGCCTTCTTCGGAGCAGCAGCCTTCTTCGGAGCAGCAGCCTTCGGAGCGGCAGCCTTCTTCGGAGCCGCAGCCTTCGGAGCCGCAGCCTTCTTCGGAGCAGCAGCCTTCGGAGCCGCAGCCTTCTTCGGAGCCGCAGCCTTCTTGGCGGCGGCCTTCTTCGGCTTCGCGCTGGCCTTGACCGGCGCCGTGTAGCGACCGATGAGGAGGGACTTGTTGCCCTTCGATTCACCGCCCACCGTCTTGCTCATGGCGTAGAAGCCCTTCGCCGGCACGAGGCCTTTCTCACGAAACTTCTTCTGGATGCTCGTGATGACGTTTTCCGGAAGTTCGATCACTTCCAGGCTTTCGCCCGGAGCGAGTTCGCGAGCGGCCGCGACGTAGCGGTCGTATTTGCTGGCGCCAGTCACGGAGAACTTACCGTAAAGCTCCTGCGAGCGACGTTTCGAAACCCGCTTCGGAGCAGGTAATTCTTCAGGTTTAATCCGACTCATGGTTAGATCGATTTTGTGATCGGGGTGTCAAACTAACCAGAGGTATCGGCACCGCAGCGAGTACTTAAATAACGCCGGCAGATACCGCATCGAAACGCCACGGAGCCGGGGGATGAAGGACGCGGGATTCTCCCCGCAAACCCCGGGTTTTTGACGCGAGATCCGGCCCCGTTTATCCCGGGCCGCATGCGCCTCGCTCGGTGGGCAGAAGGGTCGGTTAAATAGGGAGACGCTTAGCGAGCGGCGGCGCGGACAACCACGAGGCGACGAGGGAGACGCAGGAGGCAAGATGCAGGATTTATCCCGAAAATCCGTGTTTTTGACCGGCGAGCCGGCATCCCTGTACCCGGCATCCGAACCTCCTCGCGCGGGCGAGATGCCGGCGCACGAGGTCGGTTACTTCGCGATCGTGTCGAGCATCAGGCGGCGGTCGCGGGGGGAGAGTTGCCCTTTGCGGACGAGTTCATTGAGGGCCTGCTCCACGGCGGTATAATCGGTATCCCCGCCGGCATCGGGTCGGCGATCGTCCATCTCGCGGGCGGCGACCCGATTGAGCGCTTCTTCCAGAAACCGGGTGACGTAGGTGGCGGCTTCGGGTTTGCCGGAAAAGTCGATCGCCAGTTCGATCGTCGCGCGGCCGCGGTTGACGTCGAGTTCGAGCTTTTGCCCCCCCATCAGTTTCCGCTTGGGGCGTACGGCGACCAGATCGGTGTAGAGGACTTCATGCGCCGGCTCGAGGTTGTTGTTCTGAAACACGACCCGGTCGGCCGTGAACACCGCGCCGTCTTTCCCCGATCCCAGCAGCGTCGCGTCGTACAGGGCGATGACCTCGCTGTGATGGAGCTTCTTCGCGTAGTCGGCCAGCGCGTTCTGCACTTTTTTCGACGGGATGTCGGGCGCCACGTAGAGCCCGACGGTCGGATCGTGGGGGATGAGATCCCGGATGAGTGATTCCATGTTGCTACCGACCGAAGCGACTCAGTGAACGACGACCCACCCGCTGTAAAACACGACCCAGATTATCAGGAAGATCGGGATGAGCACCGGGACGGAGTAGCGGGCCACATAGGCAAAAAACGAGGGCGTACGGACGCCATTGCCCTCGGCGATGGCCTTCACCATGAAGTTGGGCGCATTCCCGATGTACGTCAGCGCCCCGAAGAATACGGCCGCCACGGAGATGGCCTGGAGGTAATACCACGAGAGCTCGCCGCCCATGTCGACCGCCGCGAAGTGCTTCACGTCCATCGCCACATTGACGTCGAGCCCGAACTTGCCCATGGCCGCGGAGACAAAGTTGAGGTAGGTAGGCGCGTTATCCAGGATGCCCGAGAGCGAACCTGTACCCCAGTAGAAGACGCTGACGCCGAGGGAGTCCGCGTTCTCGCGGGCGAAGCTGCTGATCAGCTGCAACGCCGGCTGCATCGTCGCGAAAATCCCCAGGAACAGCCACGCCACCTCCCGGATGGGCTCGAACGAAAAGTCGTTCTGCTCGAGGCATTCCTTGTCCGCGAACCGGTAGGCGAGGAAGGCCACGCCGAACATGAGCAGTTCGCGGATGCCGATCGGAATGTGGAAACTCTCGTGCAGGTCCGGCACGAACGGCAGCACGTTCGGATCCACGAACACCAGCACGATGATGATGGCGACCCAGATGAAATTGAACTTGCCGCGGATGCTGACCGTCGGCTTCGTGGGGTCGGGCGTGGGCCCCTGGTCTTTGTTGCGGGAGTCGAGCACATAAAAGACCAGCAGCACCATGGCGGTGGCCGGCAGCCAGATGTACCAGACGTGCGTCAGCGTCCAGAAAAACGGCACGCCGCGCAGGAAGCCCAGGAAAAGCGGCGGATCGCCGATGGGCGTGAGCGCCCCGCCGATATTCGCCACGATAAAAATGAAAAAGACGATGTGATACGCCCGGATGCGACCGGCGTTGAGCCGCATGTAGCTCCGGATGAACAGCATCGCCGACCCCGTCGTTGCGATCAGGTTGGCGACCAGCGCGCCCACGAACAACAGCAGCACATTGTTGAGCGGCGTGCTCCGGGCGTTGATATTCAGAAAGATGCCGCTCGCGGCGATAAACAGCGAGGCCACCAGCGCGATGAACGAGAAATATTCCTCGATCGCATGGAGCAGCGGCGACACGTTGGAGGTCGCGATGTAGTAGCCGGCGACCAGCAGCCCGAGCGCGATCGAATAGCGGGGGTAGTTGTGATGCCAGTGGTGCGAATAAAAAATCGGCCCCGTCGCGATCATGATCAGGAGGAGCACGAACGGGATGATGAGCCACTGGGGCGGGTCGACGTGCGCATGGGCCTGAGCGGCCGCATGGGCTTCCTCGGTCGCCGGCGCCTCCTGCGTCGCCGCGTACGCCGGCGCACTCAGGACAAACACGGATAACAGGACGATGAGCGCCAGAGCGAACACACGCTGGCTCGGCACGAGCCATCTCGATCCAGATAGGCGATCCATACGCACAGACTAATCCATCAGGGAAAGGGTGGGGAGAGCGTCCAATCCTGCGATCGGAACCCTGAATGGCCGGCGACACGCCTTGCCGGGGCAAAAGCAGCTCCCGTCAACATATGGAACAGGGAGCACGTCGACCGGGGAGCAGCGCGGTGTCGCTTTCCAACGCAACTGGCTGTGCATGGGGCCAAAACAGGTAGGTGGTGGTGTCCGGTTCGGAATATATAGGATGGATTTATCAGATGCATCGCCCAGCATGAGAAAGCGCTTCGATCCCTGTTAAATCGAAGCAAAAGTTTGGGCAGAACTGCCTAAACCGCCTTCTCCGCCGCTTCCACGGTCTGCGCCATCAGCGTCGCGATCGTCATCGGCCCCACCCCGCCGGGCACCGGGGTGTACGCCGCGCAGCGATCCACGACCGCTTGCAGTTCGATGTCGCCGACGGGGCCCGGATTGTAGCCGGCATCCACCACGACGGCGCCGTCCTTGATCCATTCCCCCCGGATAAACTCCGGCCGGCCGACGGCGCCCACGACGATGTCCGCCTGGCGCACGAGCGACGGCAGGTCCCGCGTGCGCGAATGGCAGATCGTGACCGTGGCGTTCGCGTTGAGCAGCATGAAGGCCATCGGCTTCCCGAGGATCGGACTGCGGCCGACGACCACCGCGTGTTTTCCTTCCATCGGAATCTCGTAATGCTGCAGCAGCCGCATGATGCCCGCCGGCGTCGCCGAGCCGAACGCGTCCTCGTTCATCGCCATCCGCCCGAATCCCAGCGTCGTGACGCCGTCCACGTCCTTCCCGAGCGCGATGCGGTCGAAACACGCCCGCTCGTCGATCTGCGCCGGCACCGGATGCTGGAGGAGGATGCCGTGCACATTGGCGTCCGCGTTGAGCCGGTCGATCTCGGCCAGCAGCTGCTCCGTCGTCGTCGACTCGGGCAGGATGACCCGCTCCGATGTCATGCCGATTCGCTCACACGCGTTGCCCTTCATCCGCACGTAGGTGGCGGAGGCGGGGTCGTCGCCGACGAGGATCGTCGCCAGGATGGGCGTCCGTCCGTTCGTTCGTGCCTTGATGCGTTCGACGCGGGCGGAGAGATCCGCTTCCATGTGCCGCGCGAGCGCTTTCCCATCGAGTATGATTCCTGACATGGCGTCGTCTCGGGTCCGTGTTGATCGCCGGCATCCGCCCGGCCTCGGATCGGCGCGCGGCGAAGGGGCCGGCATCCGGCGAGGTGTATCCCGCCCCGCCCGGAAAATACTCGAAAACGAACCCGGGGCAAACCGCTTAACCGATTCTCCTCAGCCCTGCACCGCCGTGGAAAAACCGGCGATCGCCTCGACGACCCGATCGGTGAACAGGCCGGCGTCCTGCTCCTCGTCCCAGTTCTCCTGCCGGATGGATTCCTGATGGGTAAAAAGCCAGTGCACCAGCAGGCGCACCTCCTCGATTTCCGGCTTCAGGTAGGACTCCGGCCGGTGCGCGTCCTCCTCGAAGGCGCTGCGGACGAAGGCGCGGATCCGCTCCAATTCGCCGAGGTCGAGCGGGGTCGCGCAGATCATGGAACGGACGAGCCGGCCATAGCGAATCGCCATCACCAGCCGCCGGCCGCCGCCGGGTTCGTCGGACACGACCACCGCATGGTGCTCCATCACGGGGGCGGCGATGCACCGCTGCCGGTCGAGCAGCCGGGTGACGAGTTCGAGGAGGTCCCGGTAGCGGGCGGCATCCTCGAACTGCATCTCGCGGGACGCGCGCCGCATCGCCTCGTCGAGAAACGGGATGACCGAGGCGTCCTGGCCGGCGAGAAACGCGCGCACCTGCTCGACCTGCTTCCGGTAGGTCGCGGCGTCCACCTGCCCCTCGCACGGGGCCTGGCAGCGTCCGATTTCGGCATAGAGGCACGACTGCCCCGCCCCGAACGCGGTGTCGGTACAGGGCCGGACGAGGTACCACCGCTCCACGAGGTCGACGATCATCTCGGCCTCGCGCCGGCTCGCCAAGGGCCCGAAATACGTCGCCCCGTCGTCCACCAGGATCGGGCTCACCGTCAGCCGCGGAAACGCCGCGGTCTCGTCGATGCGCAAGAACTGCCGATGCTTGTAGCGCAGCTGCGCCTGGTTAAAACGGGGCGTCAGCTTCTTGATCTGGCGGGATTCGTGGATCAGCGCCTCCAGTTCGGACGTCATCTCTTCCCAGACCACGTCCTGCACGATGTCGATCATCGTCCGCAACCGGGCGTTGTGGGCCTCGATCGACGTGAAATAACTGCGCACCCGCGACTGCAGGCTTTTCGCCTTTCCCACATAGATGATCCGTCCCTGGGCGTCCTTCATGTAATAGACGCCCGGACGATCGGGCAGCAGCCGCAGCTTCTCGGTCAGTGCGCCGCGGGCACCGCTCATCGGGGATGGCCGGCCGTACGTGCGAAACTGGAAGGCGAGCAGTTCCTCCAGGGATTCGATCCCGTATTCGTAGGTCACGCGCCGCAGGAAACGGATCAGCACCTCCGCCGTGGCCAGGGCGTCGCCGAGCGCGCGGTGGCGACCCTCCACGGTGATGTTGTAAAACGCGGCGAGCCCGCTCAGCCCCTTCGATCGCAGCCCGCGCAGCAGCCGCCGGGCGAGGCGCAGCGTGCAGAGCGTGGGCACCTCCAGCTGGGGCCGGCCGATGCGGCGCAGCTCCGCGTTGATGAACCCGAGATCGAACGACAGATTGTGCGCGACGAGCACGCCGTCCCCGAGAAACGCCAGATACGACGGGAGCACGGCCTGCACGTTCGGCTGGTCGAACACCATCCCGGTCGTGATGCCCGTCAACCGCGTGATGCGGGACGGGATCGACCGGCCCGGGTTGATGAGCTGCGCGTACCGGTCGACGATCCGGCCGTCCACGACTTTCACCGCGGCGATTTCGATGATCCGGCCGTCATCCGCCTGGTGACCGGTGGTCTCGGTGTCGGTTACGATAAACGGAATGCCGGAAAACGACATACGACTGCTTCCTTTGGGGCCGGCGCGTGCACGAGATATACAGGGAATCCTGACGGATGGTGAACACAGGATGCGAACACCGGTCAGGATCGTCGGACGCCGCGAAGGATCCCGCTGGACGCCGGTCCTAAGATAAGCCCCACACCCGTTGCAGTTCCATCACCGCGTAGGCCATCTTGCCGTCGCTGCGCGGGGCGGATTAAACCTGCGCGCGGCGGGAACTGTAACGCGGTGAGGTCTATAAAACCTCTTCAATTTTTTCTCCGGCCGGGCGCGGCTCCGCGCTGGCTTTTGTGCCCAATCACCCCCCGGATCCATGGGTCAGCAACAGCTTCTCCTGCTCGTACTGAGCCTTGTCATCGTGGCGCTCGCTGTCGTCGCCGGCCTCTTCATGTTCCAGGAGAACATGCGGAAATCGAATGCCGATGCGCTCGTGTCCGACGCCATAAACGTCGCCAATCAGGCCCAGGCCTGGAAGATCCGGCCGGCGGCGTTCGGCGGCCAGGCCGGCGCCGCGCGGGACAACATGGCCGACTTCACCGGGTTCAGCTTCGAGGCCCTCACGCTGCAGGATCCCCACGTCACGCTCAACGGCACCTTCAACTACCGGGCGGACGAACGCGGCCTCGTCATCATCGGCACCAACCAGTCGCTGGGCACCCGCGTCACCCTGACCGTGAACGGCATCAGCGACCGCGACATCGTCGCCGTGGTCTCCTCGCTCGTCGAATCGACCTCGGTCGCCGAGACGCAGCTCGACGCCGGTCAGTAACCACTCTCCTTGAATCCGCCCAGCCGGGCCATGACGCCGGCTTCGTAGAACCCGGCCAGCACCGCGCCGCCGGCGGCGATCCGCCGCACATCCAGGACGGCCGCATACCCCTCTCCCATCGGCACGTGGATCCCGGACAGGGCGTAGATGACGCCCGACACATCCGGCTGATGGTGCACGGTGAGGAGGCATCCCGACCCCGCCCACTCGTCCACCAGCGCCCCGTAGGCCTCGAGATCGGCGCCGGGGCCGAGCGATCGCACGACGAGCGGCTCCAGCTCGAATGCCTCGCAGAGCAGGGAGGCCGTCTGCCGGGCCCGCAGGTACGGACTGCAAAAAACGACGTCCGGCTTCAGTCCCCCCCGCGCCATGGCGATACCCTGCGAGGATATCAGCGCCTTTCCCTGTGCGGTCAGCGCGCGCTCGCTGTCGGGCAGTGTGGCGCGCGGCGTTTCGGCTCTGCCGTGACGCATGACGATGAGCTTCATGCCTGTGGATCCGTTTTCTAGAAATATTGGCACAACAAGGTAGGGCTTTTGCCCGGGCAAACAGTAGTATGGCGTGATTCCATGGCGCAAACATCGGCCCGACTGTCGTGCCGATCGTAGAAAAAGCGCTTCGGCGGCGCGCGCCCCGCAATGCGGCAGCCGAGACACCCCAGGTACCAGAACTAGAGCAGAGATCATGAAAATTACCGTCATAGGCGCTGGGAATGTGGGCGCCACCGCGGCCGACTGCGTGGCCCGCAAGGATATGGTGGACGAAGTCGTCCTGATCGACATCGTCGAAGGCCTTCCCCAGGGCAAGGCGCTGGACATCCAGCAGTCCGCCCCGATCCACCTCTTCGATACGCGCGTCGTCGGCACCAACCATTACAAGGATACGGCCGGCACCGACATCGCGATCATCACTGCCGGCTCGCCCCGCAAGCCGGGCATGAGCCGCGACGACCTGCTTTCGATCAACGCGCGCATCGTACGCGCCGTCACCGAGCAGCTGGTCGCCCACAGCCCGAACGCCATCCTCATCGTCGTTTCGAATCCGCTCGACGTGATGACGTACGTTGCCTACAAAAAAAGCGGCTTCCCGAGCGAACGCGTGATGGGCATGGCCGGCGTGCTGGATACGGCCCGCTACCGCGCCTTCATCGCCGCCGAACTCGGCTGCTCCGTGCGCGACATCCAGGCGCTGCTGATGGGCGGCCATGGCGACACCATGGTGCCCCTGCCCCGCTACACGACCGTCGGCGGGATCCCGCTGCCGGAGCTGATGCCGGCGGAAAAGATCGACGCGATCGTCGAACGAACGAAGTTTGGCGGCGGCGAGATCGTCAAGCTGATGGGCACCTCCGCGTGGTATGCCCCGGGCGCCGCGGCCGCCGAAATGGCGGAAGCCATCGTCAAAAATTCCGGTCGCGTCCTCCCGTGCGCGGCCATGGTCAACGGGCAGTACGGCCTGAACGACCTGTTCATCGGCGTGCCCGTCCGCCTCGGCACGGGCGGCGTGCAGAAGGTGCTCGATATCCCGCTCACCGACGCCGAACGCGCCATGCTGAACGCCTCGGCGGAAAACGTGCGCACCAACATCGAAGCACTCGAACGGCTCGACGCGCAGGGGTGAAGGGGTTCCAGGTAGCAGGTTCCAGGTTCCAGGTTGGATGAGGCAGTCCCATGACTTGCACCCGGTTGTTAACCTGGAACCTATAACCTGAAACCTGCTACCCCTTCATGTTCATCCTGCCGATCTACGCGCCGAATATATCGAAGGAACGACTGGGCGAGCTGTTGCTCGCCCAGTTGTCCGATCACCCGCATTCGGTCACGGTGGGCCAGCCCGAACGGCGCGTCGCGTTCCGGGCGCCCGATCTGGAAATCCGCCTCGACTCCGAGCGCCTGGACGACCTGCTGCCCCTTTTCGGGACGCTGCTTTTCATCGCGCGCGGGCTGGGCGGGTCCCAGTTTCAGATCGTATTCGCCGGCTTCGAGATGCGGCTCCGCAGCACGGCGATCGAGCCCCCGGAGCTGGAACGGCTCCTGATCGCCTGCCAGGGTTATGCCATCGAACAGATCGAGATCTACTGAACCCGGTGCGTGCGCGAAAAGGCGGAACGGCGATTCCGGTTCATTTTGGCAGGTGCCCTCACGAACGCAGCGTGGGGGGTATTAAAAATCCGTGAAAGTAAGCGATGCAGGAAAGGAATCGGTAAAATGCGGCGTTAAAGCCGCCGATACCGTGAAGATGGCATGCAAGCTGCCTTTCATACGTGTGTTAGACCACTTTTCTGGCGGTAAATGCCCCGAAATCAGGCCTTTATGAACAATAGCGTCATCAAGCTCAAGCGAGGATACGACATCAATCTGCTCGGTAAAGCGGAAAAAACGTTCCTCAGCATTGAGCAGCCGAAGCTTTTTGCCCTCAAACCGGGCGACATTCACGGCATTGCTCCTATCCCCAAGCTCCACGTCAAGGAAGGCGATGAAATCAAGGCAGGGCAACCCCTGTACTTCGATAAGCCGTCGCCTAATGTGCAGTACTGCGCTCCGGTGAGCGGCGAGATCGTCGAGGTGCGGCGCGGAGCCAAACGCGCGATCGAGGCGGTGGTCATGCTGGCGGACTCGACGATGGACTTCTACGACCACGGCCGGCTATCCGACCAGGCATCGCGCGAAGACATCGTGCAGTACCTCCTGAAATCGGGCGCCTGGGTGCTGATGCGCCAGCGCCCGTTTAACATTGTGCCCGATCCCACCGCCGTGCCGCGCGACATCTTTATCTCGTGCTTCGACACGGCGCCCCTGGCACCCGACTACGGGATGCTGATGAAGGGGAAGGAGACGGCGTTCCAGCAGGGGCTCCGCGTGCTCGGCAAACTGACCAGCGGCCGCGTGCATCTGGGGCTGGGACCCGGTTCGCCGGAAGTCTTCACCCGCGCGGAAGGCGTCGTCAAGCACAGCTTCGAGGGGCCGCACCCGGCCGGCAATGTCGGCGTGCACATCCATCATGTAGCGCCCATCAACAAGAGCGACGTGGTGTGGGTGCTCAAGCCGCAGGACGTGGCGATCATCGGCCGTCTCGTCGCTGAGGGCATCTACGATGCGCAGCGGACGATCGCGGTCGCCGGCGACGAACTCAAAAAAACGGGGTATTTCCAGACCCGCATCGGCGCGGCGATCAAGCCCCTCATCGAGGGCAACCTGAAAACCGACCACGTCCGCATGATTTCGGGCAACCCGCTTACCGGCACCCGGATCGCCGCCGACGGCTTCATGAGTCTGTTCGACGATCAGCTGACCGTCATCGAGGAGGGCGACAAACCGGAATTCCTCGGCTGGCTGCTGCCGTCGTACCCCCGTCCTTCCCTGTCGCGCACCTTCCTTTCGTATCTCTTCCCGAACCGGGAATTCCACGTCAACACCAACAACCACGGCGAACTGCGCGCCTACGTGATGACGGGACAGTACGAGGAAGTCTTGCCGATGGATCTGTATCCCCAGCACCTGATCAAGTCCATCATGTACCGCGACTTCGATGAGATGGAGGGGCTCGGCATCTACGAGGTGGTAGAGGAAGACCTGGCACTGTGCGAGTTCGTGTGCACTTCCAAACAACCTGTACAGGCCATCCTGCGCGAAGGGCTCGACGCCATGCGCGTGGAAGGATAACACAACCAAGTCAGGACGTCTCAGGAGACGCGCTTATGAAACTGTTCGAAAACCTTCTCGAAAAGGTACGTCCGCATTTCGAGAAAGGAGGCAAGTTAGAGAAGTACTACTACGGCTACGACGCGCTGGAGACGTTCCTCTTCGTGCCGGGCCACGCCGCCGACCCCGGCGGAACGCACATCAAGGACGGCATCGACCTGAAACGGACGATGTTCACCGTCGTGATCGCCCTGGTGCCCTGCCTGCTGTTTGGCATCTGGAACGTGGGCCACCAGCACTTTCTGGCGCTGGGGCAGCTGACCGGCGCCGGCGAAGGCTTCATGGACAAGCTGCTCTTCGGCGCGCTGAAGGTGCTGCCGATCGTGATCGTCTCCTACGGCGTCGGTCTGGGCATCGAGTTCGGCATCGCAATCGCCAAGAAACATCCCGTAAACGAGGGCTTCCTGGTTTCGGGCATGCTCATTCCGCTGGTGATGCCGCCGACGATTCCGCTGTGGATGGTCGCGCTGGCGACGGCCTTTGCGGTCGTGCTCGGCAAGGAGGCGTTCGGCGGCACGGGGATGAACATTCTCAACGTCGCCCTCACGGCGCGCGTCTTTCTGTTTTTCGCGTATCCGACCTACATGTCGGGCGACGCCGTGTGGGTCGCCGGCGACGCGTCGCAGTTCGTCGACGGCTTCTCCGGCGCGACGCCGCTGGGCGCGGGCTACCTCGACGGCATGGCCGGCCTCGCCGCGGTGAAACATGTGACGTACGACCTGACGAGCTTCATCACAGGCACGATCCCGGGCTCCATCGGCGAGACGTCCGCGATCGCCATCGGCATCGGCGCGCTGATCCTCCTGGTGACGGGCATCGGCAGCTGGCGGATCATGGCGAGCGTGCTCGCCGGCGCGTACGTGACCGCCGTCGTCTTCTCGCTGACGGGCATCGCCCCCTACCACGGCGTGCCGCCCCACTACCACATTTTCATGGGCAGCATGCTCTTCGCCACGGTGTTCATGGCGACCGACCCGGTGACGGCGGCGCAGACCACCCGGGGCAAATACATCTACGGACTGCTGATCGGCGTTTTCGGCATGATCATCCGCGTGCTCAACCCGGCCTATCCTGAAGGCTGGATGCTCGCGATTCTGCTGATGAACGTGTTCGCGCCGACCATCGATCACATCGTCGTCCAGGGCAATATCAAACGGAGGCTCAGCCGTGCACTCAAATAGCTATACGTTTCTCTACGCGTTAGGCGTGACGGCCCTCGTGGCGGTCGCCCTCGCGCTCGCCGCTACGGGGCTACGCCCGCTCCAGGAGGCGAACGAAGCGCAGGCGAAGCGCATCGCCATCCTGCAGAGCGTCATGGATGTCAATCCTGCGACCGCCGAAGCCGACTACAACCAGTACATCGAGGAAGTCGTCGTCAACGCCTCGGGCGATGTCGTGCCGGGCGCCAGCGCCTTCGCGCTCGATATTAAAAAGGAGTCAAAGAAGGATCCGGCGGAACGCCAGCTCCCGATCTTCATCTATAAGAACGGAGATCGCACGAACTACATCGTGCCGCTGCAGGGAAATGGCCTCTGGGGGCCGATCAGCGCGTTCCTGGCCCTCGACGAGGACCTGAACACCGTGCACGGCGTGGTTTTCGGACACGAAAAGGAAACGCCGGGCCTGGGCGCCGAGATCACCGACAGCAAGTTCGAGCAGCGGTACAACGGCAAGCAACTGTTTGACGACGCGGGCACGCTCCAGTCGATCCGCGTGCTCAAAGGTTCGGGGCACGACACCTCCAACCAGCCGCACGCCGTCGACGGCCTGTCGGGCGCCACGATGACGTCGAACGGTGTAACTCGGATGTTCGCGAACGAACTGAAGAACTACGCCCCTTATTTCAAAAAAGTCAGATCGTAGGGTAGCAGTCTATGAGTACGGAAACGGCCACCGCTCCGGCGGAGCTTAAACCAATCGAACCGAAGGAGCCGCTCTTCTCCAAGAAGAACCGCCGGCTCCTCACGGATCCGTTCAACGACAACAACCCGATCACCGTCCAGATTCTGGGCGTATGTTCGGCGCTCGCCGTGACGACGCAGATGAAGTCGGCCTTCGTCATGGCGCTTTCGGTGACGGTGGTCGTCGGGCTTTCCAACCTGACGATTTCCCTGATCCGCAACACGATCCCCTCGCGCATCCGCATGATCGTCCAGTTGACCGTCATCGCGGCGCTGGTGGTGCTGGTGGACCAGGTCCTGAAAGCCTACGTGTACGACATCAGCCGGCAGCTCTCGGTCTACATCGGCCTCATCATCACGAACTGCATCGTGATGGGCCGGCTCGAGGCGTTCGCCATGGCCAACCGGCCCTGGCCCTCGCTGCTGGACGGCCTGGGCAACGGCGTCGGGTACGGCGCGATCCTGCTCGTCGTGGCCTTCTTCCGTGAACTCTTCGGATCGGGCTCGCTCTTCGGATTCCAGCTGATCCCGCAGGCGTTCTACGATATGGGTTACGTGAACAACGGCGTGATGCTCACGTCCGCCGCGGCCATGTTCATCATCGGGATCATCATCTGGGTCCAGCGATCCGTCAACGCCAAGCTCGTCGACGTTTCCTGACTCACTATCGCCCATTCTTGGACCTCATTTCGTTATGGATCTGGTCAATATCTTTATACGATCTGCCTTCATCGAGAACATGATCCTCGCCTACTTCCTGGGGATGTGCTCGTTTCTGGCGGTTTCCAAAAGCGTGAAGACGGCTTTCGGCCTCGGTCTGGCGGTCATCTTCGTACTCGGCATCACCGTGCCGATCAACTGGCTGGTTGATACGTTCCTGCTCAAGGAAGGCGCGCTCGGCGCGTTCTCCGAGTCGCTGGCGAGCGTCGACCTCTCGTTCCTCCAGTTCATCGTCTTCATCGCGGTCATCGCCTCGATGGTGCAGCTGGTGGAGATCATCGTCGAGCGGTTTTTCCCGGCGCTGTATACGTCGCTGGGCATCTTCCTCCCGCTCATCACGGTGAACTGCTCGATCCTCGGCGGTGCGCTGTTCATGGTCGAACGCGAGTATACGTTTACGGAATCGGCTGTTTTCGGCATCGGCGCCGGCTTCGGCTTTTTCCTGGCCATCGTCGCCATCGCGGCGATTCGCGAACGGCTCCGCTACGCCCACATCCCCGCCCCGCTGCGCGGCCTGGGCATTGCGTTCATCATCACCGGCCTGATGGGCATCGCGTTCATGAGCTTCGCCGGCATCCAATTGTAATCAGCAACACCTACTGAGTCATGGATTTACTCAACCTCCTACCGGTCGCCCTCGCCAGTGTCGGCGCGTTCGTCGCCGTCATCCTGGTGCTGGTCGGTCTGCTCATCCTGGCGAAAGAGAAGCTGATGCCCTCGGGCGACGTCACCCTCGTGATCAACGGCGACGACGAGCACGCCCTGAAGATCAAGCCGGGCACCTCGCTGCTCTCCACGCTGGCCGAACAGACGATCTTCCTGCCGTCGGCCTGCGGCGGCGGCGGCACGTGCGCCATGTGCCGTTGCCAGGTGCTCGAAGGCGGCGGCGATGTGCTGCCGACCGAGATGAACCACCTCAGCCGCAAGGAAGCCCAGGAAAACTGGCGCCTCGCCTGCCAGGTGAAGGTGAAGCAGGACATGAAGATTCGGGTGCCCGAAGAGATCTTCGGCATCAAGAAATGGGAATGCACCGTCGTCAGCAACGACAACGTCGCGACCTTCATCAAGGAGTTCGTCGTCCGGCTGCCCGAGGGTGAGACGCTCCATTTCGAATCCGGCGGCTACATCCAGATCGACGTCCCCCCCATCGAGATCGAGTTCAAGGACATGGTCGTCCAGGAACGCTTCCGCGAGGACTGGGACAAGTTCAATCTGTGGACGCTGAAGATGAAGAACGACGAACCCATCTTCCGCGCGTACTCCATGGCCAACCATCCGGCAGAGGGCAACATCATCATGCTCAACATCCGGATCGCGACGCCTCCCTGGGACCGCGCCAAGAACCAATGGATGGACGTCAACCCCGGCATCTGCTCCTCGTTCGTCTTTTCGCGCAAACCGGGCGACAAGGTGACGATCTCGGGTCCGTATGGCGAGTTCTTCATCAAGGAAACGAACAAAGAGATGGTGTACATCGGCGGCGGCGCCGGCATGGCCCCGCTCCGCTCGCACATCTTCCACCTCTTCCACACGCTCAAGACGGACCGCAAGGTATCCTACTGGTACGGCGGCCGCTCGACGCGCGAACTGTTCTATACGGATCATTTCCGGGACATCGAAGAGAAATTCCCCAACTTCTCCTACCACATCGCGCTCTCCGAGCCGTTGCCGTCGGATAACTGGACCGGCCCGGTCGGGTTCATCCATCAGGTCGTGCTGAACGAGTACCTCAGCAAACATCCTGAACCGGAAGAGATCGAGTATTACCTCTGCGGCCCGCCGCTCATGCTCAAGGCCGTCATGAACATGCTCGACAACCTCGGGGTGCCGTCCAGCAACATCGCGTTCGACGACTTCGGTTGATCGAAGCCATCGTATAACGGGTATCGAAAGGGTCGACGGTGTCGACCCTTTCGTTTTTTTATCTTGTGCGATCCCAACCCGACCGCGCCATCCCCATGATTCGCTACGCCATCCTCCTCGCCGGCCTCTGCTTCATCCACGCCTGCGCGCCCGCGCCTGCGCCCGCACCGTTGATCGAACTGACGGGACGCACGATGGGCACCACCTACAGCATCCGCTACGCCGGCCCGGCCGAGCGCCAGGAACGCGACCACGCCGGCATCGACTCGCTCCTTGCGGCCGTCAACCAGTCACTCTCGACGTACATCCCCACGTCGACGATCTCCCGGCTCAACAGCTCGAACGATACCAGCGCCCCCTTCCCTATCGACGCGCATTTCCGGCGCGTATTCGTGGCCTCCCGCTCGATCTACGAGGCCACAAACGGCGCCTTCAATCCAGCCGTCGGGCCGCTGGTGGAGGCCTGGGGGTTTGGACCCGAGCGCCGGCAATCCATGTCCCGCGAGCACGTCGACTCCCTGCTCGCGCTCGTCCGCTTCGACGCCTTCCAGCTCACCCCCGACTCGCTGCATGTGCGGAAGGCGATCCCGAACGCGCATCTCGACTTCAGCGCCATCGCGAAGGGCTACGGCGTGGATGAAGTCGGACGGTATCTAGACGCCCGGGGCGTGACCAGCTATTTCGTGGAGATCGGCGGCGAAGTGGTCGTGCGCGGACGGCATCCGGCCGGCCGGCCCTGGCGCGTGGGCATCGATCGCCCGGAAGAGGATGCCGCGGAACGGACGCTGCAGACGGTGGTGCTGCTCGAAGACGCCGGCATGGCCACGTCCGGCAATTATCGGAATTTCTACGTCCTCGACGGGCAAAAATATGCCCACACGATCGATCCCACGACGGGTTATCCGGCGCGCAGCACGCTGCTCAGCGCGACGATCGTGGCGGCGGACTGCATGACGGCGGACGGCTACGCGACGGCAGCCATGGTGATGGGCGATAGCGCGCTCGCGTTCCTGGAGTCGCGCAATGAACTGGAAGGGTATCTGGTGACGGCCGGGGCGGACACCGCGTTTGTCGAACACATGACGAGCGGCTTCGCGCCGCTTATCGCCCCGAACGCGCCCTGAGGGCGATCAGTTGGTCTCGAGCTGGCAGGGTTCGTCGACCTTCTTGCCGCACACCGTGCATTCGCCCAACTCGTTCTTGAGATACGGGTTGTTGCTGCTGCAGGTGCCTTTGAATTCGCCGTCCTTGACGAGCAGAATGCGCGTCGCGATCATCGCGAACGCAAGCCCCATAACGACGACACTAGCGAGAACGGTAGCCATAACGACGGATTGGATTGGTGATGATGGTCTAAAGACCGACCGTTCGTTATGTTTCGACCGGCGGATGTTACACGTTAACCGCCGGCGTCGCCTTGTCACTCGAAGCCAGGAAGCAGATCGCCGCGCCGGCGAAGAGGACCAGCCGCACGAAAAGGAGCTCGGCCCCTTCGAGGGGCAGCCACGCCGAGGCCTGGACGACAACCAGCAGCAGGGCCAGTCCGAAGACAAAATACGTCGCCTGGCCGCGATGCGGTTTACGCCCGATGGCCGCATGGGGCGCGGCTGCCGGGGAAGGCGAGGCGACGGCCCGGTGCTGCGGCGCCGCTGCCGCCGGCCGGCCCGCCGGCTTGCGGGTTTTGAACCGGATCTGGGGCGATAAGGCCGACGAAGCGACCGGAAACGAGTTGAGCGAATACGCGGTGTCGATCATGGGGGACCACAGATGAAGAATGAACCCTGTACGCTTGAATATGCGCAGGGCATTCCTTCAAACCGTCATCCGCGATGCATCGAATCAGCGCGGGGATGGGGGGATGGGGGGTGCGGGATGCTAGATGCGGGGTGCGGGATGGTGGGGACGGGATGCAGGATGCAGGATGCAAGATCTTGGGATGCGCTATTCAGCCGTCCGGGCACAACCAACATCCTGCCCGTATCCTGTATCTACCCTCCCGCATCCAATCCCACCCTCACTTAAACACATCGATCAGGTGCGTGTACTTCAGCGTGAGGCTGCGGTTGATCAGGTCGCCGAAGCCGTACAGGAGGTAGTCGTCGTTCGCGAGATCGAGTCCGCTCGCCTGGTTGAAGACCAGGAAGAGCCCGGTATTGGACGATTGCAGCCAGCCGAACCGCACGTTGGCGGACCACACTTCCGCCTGGTCGTTGTACTGGAGCAGGCTCTGCAGGAAAATGCGGGGGGTGAAGGCGTAGCTCAGGCGCGTCCGCAGCAGGTTGCTCGTGAAGTCGCCGGCCGGCAGGCTCACATCGTTGCGCTGGAGCGCGAACTCCGAGTTGAACCGATTGCCGATGCGGAGGCGAAGCGTCGTCGTGCTTGAGAGGCGCGATCCGCCGAAGAAGCCGCCGGCGTTTACGCGTTCCTCGAGGCTCACCTTCTTGCTCTCGTTGGTCATGAAGACCAGCTGCGTCTCCGCCCAGTTGTAGGTGTCGGCCGGCACGGCCACGCCTCCCAGCTCAAAATCCTCGCGCACCCCTTCCTTCCGCACGTTCATGCCGGTGTGGATCTCGATGCCGCTTCGCCATTCCCAGTGGCTGTCGACATGCAGATACCCGGTTTCCTGAAACCCGTCCGTGAAGCCCCAGTAGCCGCGGTAGTTGACGTGGGGGCGGATCTCGAGGAGTCCGAGCAGGTCATCCGGGCGGATGCGATTGAACACGAGCCCGTTGATCTTGCGGTAGCTCTGCCGTGCCAGGAAGCCGACCTCGGGGTTAAATTCGTCGGCCACTTCGCTGTACTGGAGGGTAAGCAAAAAAGCTTCGGTGTTGCGCTGGGCAGAGACATCGAACGCATGCTGCGCGCCGTCCAGATGCGGCGAAAACGTGCGCGCCACGTAGGCCGTGACCTCCGTGTTCTCCCCGATCCCCACTTTCCCATCGACCGCCAGCAGCCGGTTGTAGGGGTTGTCGATACCGCTGGCGAGGGACGTCCGCCCTTCGCGATTCACGAGCATGAAGCCGACGGACGAGCGGTTTTTCAGCTTCTGCTCCACGCGCGCGACCCCGAAGTTGTTCGACTCCGTCACGCCTTCTAGCGCCTCGGTCTGCATGTTGAGAAAACCCACGCTCGTGCGCCCGATGCTGCCCGACATCCTCGCGCCGCCGATGATCGGCACCGTTTCGCCCTCGCTTCCGATGCCGATGCGGCGGGAGAAGAAGAGCTCCACGTCGCTTCCGGTCTGCGCCGTGCCGTCCGAGTTGATGGAAAACAGGCCGGCGTTTTCGAGAAAAAACGGTCTTTTTTCAGGGAAGAAGAGCGAGAAGCGGTCGAGATTGATCTGCTGCTCGTCCACCTCCACCTGGGCGAAGTCGGTGTTGTAGGTGAGGTCCAGCGCCATGCTGGGCGTCAGGCTGTATTTGGCGTCCACGCCGAAGTCGCCCATGTTGCCGCCGGCGTCGCCGATGCGGTCCACGCTGGTCTGCCCGAGCACGTACGGCATGATCTTGAGATTGCGCGGGTTGGGGACTTCGAGCCCTTCGAGCGTGCCGGCGCGGGAGACGCGGTACAGGTTGAACTGGCGCGGGAGTTTGGACCAGTACGCGATCTCGTTGTTGTGGCGGATCGTACGCTGGAAGTTGACGCCCCACGACTGCACGGCTTTTTTCGGGAAGCGGAGCGTGCGGAAGGGGATCGCGAACTCGGCGCTCCAACCATAGTCGCCCATTTCGGTGCTCACATCCCACGCGCCGTCCCAGTTCACATTGAGCCCTCCCATGGAGCCGGCCTGCTGCCCGGTGAAGCCGAACTGGCCGGAGCCTTCATTGGCGATCTGCGCGTCGTACTCGATACCGGCCGGACTCGTCCCGAAAACGAAGCCGTTTTGGGTGTCCATGTAGGTATCGAGGACGAACTGGAAGCTGTCGATGCCCTGGAGGTCGCCGTCGCGGCGGGCATCCGAAACGATGATCTGGTGCGCATCCTGGTGGTAGCACACCACGCCGACATAAAAATACTGGTCGTCGAACGCCACCTTGACGACGGTCCGCTCGGTCGCCGGATCCCCTTCGTCGGGCGTGGTCTGCCAGAACCGTTCAATCGCGGGGAGCGCCGCCCAGGCGGGGTCGTTCAGGACGTCGCCGTCGAGCGCCGGCGCCGTGGCGATGCGGGTGGCCTGGGCCACGGGAGGTGCGTAGCGCGCCTCCGCCCGATCGGACGGACTGGGTTGGGCGAGAACGGTGAGCGGGGGCAGGGTGGCCGCAAGGACCAGCACGACGAGCGCACGTGAAATACTCGGCACGGGGTATTCTCCGGTAAGATGCAGGGGTAAACCGGAGAATAATAGCTCAGGAAGTTGTTAAAAGTGTAAAATGAGACCTTACGGGGCCACATTCCACACGGTCACAACGGCTCGGGGCGCAGGCCGTAGCCATTGATCGCTTCCTCGCCCTTCACGCAGAGCAGGGAAAGAAAGAGGTACAGATTATAGACGGGCACCAGAATGAGGACGAGGTGCCAGGCGGAGCGGTCCATGTCGTGGAGCCGGCGGATGGCGGCCGCCACCAGGCTCAGCGTGGCGAGCGAGGCGACGGCAAGGAGCGCGGTGAGAGCGGAATGACCGAGCCCCAGCGCATCCTGGAAGCCGAAGGCCAGCAGCGTGCCGACGAGCACGCCGGCCGTGGCCAGATACCGGTTCAGATAGGCTTCGCGGCCGAGACGGCCCTTGATGGTGTACAGTTCTCGCAGCATGACGGCTTCCGTGGGATGGGGTGTAACGTCCTTCCCAACATACGCCGGCCCCGCCGGCGCGGAGGACGCCCCGGGTGCCGAATGGCTACTCCCTCCGTTCCAGATCGTACTGCTCCCCCCGGACCCCCGCGCCCGTGGCATCGCACGGCGACGTGCGGTATACTGCGGGACGTTTTCCTGAACCAACCGACACGACCCTATGCATCGCGACGACCTGATCAGCCGGCTCACCGACCGCTCGGAAACGTGGGACATGCTCATCGTCGGCGGAGGCGCCACCGGACTCGGCGCGGCGATCGAATCCGCCTCCCGGGGATACAATACCCTGCTGGTGGAGCAGCACGACTTTGCCAAAGGAACGTCGAGCCGGAGCACGAAGCTCGTCCATGGCGGGGTGCGGTATCTGCAGCAGGGCAACATCTCGCTGGTGGTGGAGGCCTTGCGCGAGCGGGGCCGGCTGCTGCGCAACGCTCCGCATCTGGTGCACAACCTGCCGTTCGTCGTGCCGAACTACGACTGGTGGGAAGGGCCCTTTTACGGCATCGGCCTGAAGATCTACGACATGCTCGCCGGCAAAGAAGGCTTCGGCCCCTCGCGCTTTCTGTCCCGCGAGGAGACGCTCCGGCGCATCCCCACCATCGAGCCGGACGGACTCCGCGGCGGCACGATCTACCACGACGGCCAGTTCGACGATTCGCGGCTCGCGATCACGATGGCGCGCACCGCGGTTGATCTCGGCGCGGCGGTCCTCAATTACGTGGAGGTGACCGGCCTGATCAAGGAAAACGATCAAGTGAAGGGCGTACGGCTGCGCGACCGGGAAGCCGGCACGGAGCACGAGATCCGGGCGAAGGTGGTGATCAATGCGACGGGCGTCTTCAGCGACGGCGTCCGCCGGATGGACGACGCCGACGCTGCGCCGATCATCCAGCCGAGCCAGGGCGTGCATATCGTGCTCGACCGGTCGTTCCTCCCCGGCGACAGCGCGATCATGGTGCCCCACACCGACGACGGCCGCGTGCTCTTCGCCATCCCCTGGCACGAACGCACCGTCATCGGGACGACGGACACGCCGATGACAGACGCCTCCCTCGAGCCGCGGCCACTGGCCGACGAACTCGCCTTTCTGCTCGAACACGCCAAGCGGTATCTCACCAAAGACCCCGAGCCCTCCGATGTGCTCAGCTGCTTCGCCGGCCTGCGGCCGCTCGTTCGCTCCGCGGGAGAAGGAACGACGGCGGAGCTGTCGCGGGACCACACGCTCCAGATATCGCGTTCGGGTCTCGTGACGATCACTGGCGGGAAATGGACCACCTACCGCAAGATGGCGGAAGACACCGTCGACCACGCCGCCGTCATTGCCCAGCTCGAGGACCGGCCCACGGTGACGCCCTCCCTCCACCTGCACGGCTGGCACGAATACAGCGAAACGTTCGGGCCGCTGGCGCACTACGGCGCCGACGCGCCCGCACTGCGCACCCTGTGCAAGGAAACGCCGGAAGGTCAGGGCCTGCTGCATCCCAATCTCCCCTATCAGAAAGGCGAAGTGCTCTGGGCCGCGCGACACGAGATGGCGCGCAGCGTCGAGGATGTGCTCGCCCGCCGGACAAGGGCGCTCCTGCTGGATGCCCGCGCGAGCATCGCCTGTGCCCCGGACGTGGCGCGCCTGCTCGCCGGCGTACTGCACCGGGATGAACGCTGGCAACAGGAACAGGTGCGCGCCTATCAGGAGATGGCGATGGGGTACGTGCACCCCGGCTGACGCCGGGGCGTTCGAGGTGTGAGGTTCGAGGTTTAAGGGGGCGCCTTCGCCTGCCCGGTCATGCGAAGGCGTTTTCGCGTTGCAGGACGCGGTTTAGCATGTCGCACAGGGCGCGGAGCGTGAAGGTGCGCTTGATGAACCCGTCGAAGCCGGCGTTGAAGAGCCGGCGTTCGGTCTCGGAATCCAGGCAGCAGACGGACGCGACGACGGGCGTGCGTCGGCCGGCGCGGTCTTCCAGGCGCAAGGCTTGCAGCGCATCGATGGCCGGCTGTTCGCAGCCCTCGTCGATGCCCATGAACACGAGCTGATACGGGAAGGCGCGGAGGAGATCGGTCACCCGATCGTGGTGCCGGACCACGGTCAAGTTGTAGGCCTGGGAAAGGAATAGCTCCAGGAGTTCGGACGTCTCCTGGTTCTGCTCCACGACGAGGAGCGACGGCAGATGAAGCCGACCGAATAAGGAGTCAGGCTCGAAAGGAGCAGGCTGGACGGAACGCATCGGCCCTTCCGCGGATGCGGCGAACGCATCGGGATGTAGATGTTTCATGACAGAGGGATGTAACGCTTCCTGGCCGAAGGAACGTCAAAGGGGCTCGAATATACGTTCACACAAAAATCTAAAACAACCTTTTCCCGTGTGATTCCAGAAGCGTTACAAGTCAGGACAGAAGATGACAAGGATCGGACAAACTAAACGCCGCGAAACAGATCGAGAAGGGGTGATCTTGATATGATGTGGTGTCGCGGAGTGTGTGAATTTACAGCGAGTATTAAAACAGGTTCCTGTCGTTTGAAAATTTGATAGAAAATAACGAGGCGGCTTGCCGGCGCACGCCTCAATCCGGCTTCTCGAACACCATGAAGTGCTGCTGGGGAAGGATGTCCTTCGTCTCGCGCCACCGGAGGCCCACCGCGCGCATCTCCTTGATGGCCTGATCCTCGGACATGCGGCGTACGGCGCTGACGGGTACGGTAGGATCCTCGCCCCGGTATTCGACGAGCACAAAGCGTCCGCCCGGTTTGAGGGCCTCCACCACGTGCTCCATCATCTCGCGCGGATGGGAAAACTCGTGGTAGGACACCACGATGAGGGCGAGGTCCACGCTGCCGGCCGGCAGGTTGGGGCTCATGGCGGTCCCCTGCACGGTCTCGATGTTCGTAACCCCCTCCTCTTTCATCCGCTCGCGGATGGTTTCGAGCATGGCGGGCTGGATATCCACCGCATACACCTTTCCCTCGGGCACCTGGGCGGCCATCCGAAACGTGAAATACCCCGTGCCGGCCCCGATATCGGCCACGATCTCCGCCGGCGCCAGCTCCAGCGCCTGGATCAGCCGGGTAGGAAATTCCTCCGCCTCCCGCCCGGGCCGTTCGAGCCACTCCGTGACGTCCGGCGTGTCGCCGCTGCGCGCGACCTCGCGGCCGAGGTAAAACCGGCCGCTGCCTTCAGGGGATTGCGGCGCGCCGTCGGTGTAATAACCGGCGGTGGGGTCGGGCTCATCGGATTCCGGCTGCGTAGCGCAACCCGCCGGCCAGAGGGCGCCCGCGAGCACGAGGAAAGCACACATGCGTGAGATCGAACCGGTAGCGATGGGCATAGGCGTGGATGGGGTGACGGGAACGCCCGTTTCTGTGCCGCGGGACAACACCTGTACCGGCACGTCTTTCAGGCCGCGATGGTTCCTGTTAACGATTTTTTACCTTGGCATCCTTCGGGCGTGCGATCTATATTAGAGCCGACTTTTTATCCGTCCGAGGCGCCCCCGCAGGAGAGGCGCTTCCCCCACGTTTTCCCCGCTCGTGCCTGATGATGCGTACCCTGGCATTCGCCGGTCTGTTTATCGCCGGTCTCGCCGCAACCCATCCCGTACTGGGCCAGGGCGCGCCGTTTGAGGAGGTCGTTGTAAACGTCGGCAACATGGGGCTGACGATCACGAACGCCGGCTTCATCGGCCAGTCGAACATCCGCAACAATCCCGCCGGCGCGCCCTCGTTCGAATACCCGATCGATTCCGGCGTCGAGCATCTGTTCGAAGCCGGCCTGTGGATCGGCGTCGTGCGGAGCGACGGCGTCGTCTCCGTTCGCACGGGAGCGCAGACGGCCTCCGGCGGATACCGCCCCGGGGCCGCCGGTTACGAAATGGCGCAGTTCTCCCCCATCATCGAACGATCGACCCTGCCCGAATCCGAGGCGTTTTCCGGCAGCGCCATCAGCCATCAGGACTTCTACACCAGCTTCGTCGATACCGCCGCGGTGCTCCCCGGCACGTCCATCCCGACGCCGGACGTATCCGGGCAGGTGGGCGCCCTCGTCGCCCAGCAGACGCACGCCTGGAATTTCCCGTTTACCGAGTACTTCACGATCGTGAACTTCGATATCGTGAACATCGGCAACGCGCCGTGGGACAGCGTCTATGTAGGCCTCTTCCACGACCTCGTCGTCCGCAACGTCAATACCACGACGGAGAACGGCAGCGCCTTTTTCAACAAAGGCGGGCTGGGGTATCTGGAGGACCAGTTCACCTCGTACGCCTTTAACGCCGGCGGCACCGAAGAATCGATCAACACCTACGGCGCCGTCGCCTTCCTCGGCGCCGAATGGACGGACACGCGCACGGGACTGCGGCGGTTCTTCCACCCGAATGTGGCCGACGAATACCTCCGGGACGGCCTACCGGCACCGTCGTACAACCCGCGCTTCTGGCTTTTCAGCGGCGGCGTGAACGAATTCGCCGTGCCGACGAGCGACATCGACAAGTACCGGTTCATGGCCGAACCCTATCCGAACCCCGTCAACTATCCTACTACGACCGAACTCGAGGACGCGATCGACGCCTGGAAGACCCGCCTGCGCACGGACGGGCAGACATCCAACGGCAACTGGATCGGGCTCTCCTCAATCGGTCCGTTCGTGGGGGTCGCTCCCGGCGACACGCTCCAGGCCACCTTCGCCTTCGTGGCCGCGCTCAAGCCCGAAGAGTTTCAGGGCCAGGGCGGCAAAGGCATCGACAACGACGTGAGCCGCGCCTTTCTCCGCAACAACATCCTGTGGGCGCAGCGCACGTACGCCGGCGAGGACAACAACCTGAACGGGATCCTCGAACCCCAGGAAGACGCCAACCAGAACGGCCGGCTCGACCGGTATCTCATCCCCGAGCCGCCGGCGTCGCCGCGGCTTCGCGTCGAGTTCGAGGGGTTCGACAATCCGGACACGGGCCGGCAGGAAAGCCGCACCGTCCTGTACTGGGACCGGCGCGCCGAGGAGTCGGTCGACCCCGTTACGGGGCTGAAGGACTTTGAGGGGTACCGCCTGTACCGCAGCAACCCCGGCGACGACATTTCGGGCAACATCCTGAACCGCGCCACCCTGATCGCGCAGCACGACCGCCCGGGCAACCGCACCGGGTTCAATAACGGATTCGACGCCGTGGCCCTCGACGCCCCGGTGACGTTCGACGGCGACCCGACCGAATACTGGTACCGGTTCGAGGCGGAAAATCTGCTGAGCGGCTGGCAGTACCTCTTTACGCTGACGGCGTTTGACGAAGGCGATCCCGATGCCGGCCTCGAGTCGTTCGAGTCCTCCCGCACCGCCAACGCCGTGCGCATTTTCCCGGGCACGCCGGCCTCGGCGGAGAACCGGAAGGTGGGCGTCTACCCGAACCCGTACCGGGTGAACGCCGCCTGGGACGGCGGCTCCTCGCGCACCCGGAAGCTCAACTTCTACAACCTCCCGCCTCGCGCCGAGATCAGGATCTATACGCTGGCCGGCGAGATCGTGGCCACGCTCGATCACGACAGCGCGACGTACGTCGGCGACACCCGCTGGTACGCGAACCTGAGCGCCGACAACCGCATCCTCCCGGGAGGCGAACACTCCTGGGATATTCTTTCGGAGAACGGCCTCAATATCTCGGCCGGCCTGTATCTTTTTTCGGTGCGCGACCTCGATTCCGGCGACACCCAGCAGGGCAAGTTCGTCATCATCAAGTGAGGCGCTCCACGACTATTACTCAACACAGCAAACGCTCTATCCACGCCATCAAACGAGGTAGTTTATGTTAAAACGAGGTACCATTACGCTATGGGTACTGGTCAGCATGATGCTGGCCGGGCAGGCGATCGCCCAGCCCATGCAGGTCACCATCCGAGATATCAACGCGATCCCGCAAAACCAGGTCGACCAGCTCAACGCCGGCGGCGCCACGCTGACGTCGCAGGACATCCAGCCGCTCGTGCTGAACGACCTGCAAGGCGTCGAAGTCCAGTTCGTCGCCGTCGTGCTCAGCGATCCGCTTTCGTCCGGCCTTGGCACGCCGCAAGATGATCAGGGCGGCAACCCGGACCGTGTGCATGTGTTCGTCCGCGACACGTCCGCCGTGTCGATGGGCTATGACGGCATGGGCTTGCAGCTTGCGGATGGTTCGTACCTGACCACGGGCCTCATCAACGTCACCGTCGGCGACGTTATCAAGGTGACCGGCACCGCGTCGGCCTTCACCGGCTCGGGGGGTAACTCCCAGCAGGTAGGCCCGTCCACGATCGAAGTACTGGGATCCTACAGCGATCTCGGGCTCCCCGATTCGTTGCTCGATCCGGTCGTCATCACGACGGCGGATGCGAACCGGAGCATCAACGATGAAGGTGGCGTCCAGGTCAACTGGGACAACCTGGCGTCGCTGAACGGTCAGTATGTACGCCTGGAAGGGGCCTCCATCACGGTCCGCGACATCAGCAGCGAGCGCCCGAACTGGCTCGTATCGTCCGACGGCGGCGAAACGGTCTTCAACTTCTACGATGTGTCGCTGCGTTACCGCAACGACCGCCGCAACTCGTACCCGTCGAACTTTAACGTACGGACGAGCCAGGACGGCAACTTCGTCCCGCCGCCTCCGGGCGCGGCCGTCAATCTTCAGGGTTTCATCCTGTATCAGGGCGACGACCCGTTTGGCCGCGGCGTGCCGGGCGGGGCGATCCTCAGCATCGCTCCGATCGAAGATGCCGATCTCGTGATCACCGAAAGCCCGCCAATCTTCTCGGGCGTCACCGGACCGACGAGCGTGCCGGATGGCAGTGAAGACGTCACGATCTCGGTCGGCGTTGACGCCGACCCGACGCGTACGCTGACCTCTGTTGTCTGCACGTACACGTCGACGGCGGATGGTATGGAAACGATGATCGAAGCGACCCTTGAGGGCGAAGCGTACGTTTGCGTCATTCCGGCCCAGCCCGATGGTGCGTTCGTGACCTACACGGTGAGCGCGACGGACAGTCAGGATGCTACGACGGTGACCGACCCGGCGCAGTACCGTACGCTCGTGGACGGCATCAACGAGATCTCGGACATCCAGCTGACCGCCGATGAAGGACCGGGCAACAGCCCGTTCGCCGGCCTGACCACACCGATGGCCGTCACCGGCATCGTCGTGAGCGACCCCGCCACCTCCGGCCGGATCGTCATCCAGGACAACGCCGATCTGGCGGGCTGGTCGGGCATCTTCATCAACGGCGATGCCGCCGCGTTCAGCAAGGGCGATGTCGTGACGATCACTGAGGCGGAAATCCGCGAGAACTTCGGTGTCACCGAGCTGCGGAACGCCGTGTTCACGGTGGACGGCACCGACACGCCGTACGACTACAAGGTCGTCCCGACGACGGCCGTGAAGGACGCGGCCGTCGCCGAGGCGCATGAAGGCATGATGCTCCGGTTCGAGGATGTCATCATGGGCCCGAACCCGGATGCGCCGAGCGACTTCGGCGAGTGGAGCTTCGCCACGGTCGGCACGGAAGACTTCATCCGCGCCGACGACGCGTCCAGCGCCGTGCCCTCGACGACCAACGACGACTTCATCGAAGGCGGCCTCCACGAGTTCATGCAGGGCATCTGGTGGTTCTCGTTCAGCAACTACAAGCTGATCCCCGAATCGCCGGCCGACATCGGCGCGCTCACCAACGTGGCGACCGAAGACGAGACGATCCCAGGCAGCTTCGCCCTGCACCAGAACTTCCCGAACCCGTTCAACCCGACCACCAGCATCCGCTTCGACGTGCCGCAGGCCGGCCACGTCAGCCTGGAGGTGTTCGACCTGATCGGCCGGAAGGTGCAGACCCTGGTTGACGGCACCCTGGCCGCCGGCCAGCACAGCGTGTCCTTCAGCGCGGGCGAACTCCCGAGCGGCATGTACCTCTACCGGCTGACCGCCGGCAGCGACGTGCAGACGCGCAAGATGGTTCTCCTGAAGTAAACGACACCCGATGGATGGAGGCCGCGGACCCGCTCCGCGGCCTCCCCCATCTTTCTGATCTGTCTTTCATGGCTCTCCCCTGCCGATACGCATCGCTGCTGCTCCTCTTCGTCGCCGTCCTCGCCGTCGGCTGCGACACAGGCTTTGCCGGCGACGCCTTCGACAACGAACCGCCGGAAACCGCGATGAGCGTGCGCGACACGTCGCTCGTCGACAACATCCTCGACTCCGAGCGGCTTTCGAGCACCGTGCTCGTGTCGTGGAGCGGCGACGACCCCGACGGCTTCGTGGCGTCGTACGAAGTCCGCTTCTATCCCCTCTCCGAGCCGCCGGCCACGCCCGACGCCGGCTGGGTGCGCACCACGCGTACCGACTCGCTGATCCTCCTCCCCATCCCGCCGGGCAACAAAATCGCCAACGTGGCCTTCGAGGTGCGCGCCATCGACAATGAGTCGCTGGCCGACCCCACCCCGGCCCGCACCGTCTTCCCGATCGAAAACGCGCCGCCGTCGATCCGCCTCCTGACGTTCGACCTCCCGCCGGATACGACCTTCCAGGTCTTTTCACTCGGCTGGGACGTGAGCGACCCCGAGGGCATCGAGAACATTTCCCGGATCGAGGTCTCCCTCAACGACAGCACGAACTTCGTCGGCGTGCCGGCCGAATTCGACTTCATCACGCTGATCGGCGACGTCGACATCGAAGACGACACGCAGACGACCACCGACGCCCGCATCTACCTCGGTCGCGGCTTCCAGTCGTCCGAGCTGCGCCTCCCCAACCTCCTGCTCGATGCGACCAACACGATCTATGTGCGCGCCGTCGACCTGACCGACACCACGAGTACGCTGGAGCGCTACACGTGGCACGTCAAGAAGCAGCGCAGCGACATCCTGTACGTGAACGACTGGCGGAAGAGCAACGCGCCGATCCTCCAGCGTTTCCACATGGATCTGCTCCGGTCGCACCTTCCGGAAGGCGCCCCGATCGACGTCTGGGATATAACGGTGCCCTTTGTGACCGGCGCCGCCGGCAACGTGCCGCGTTCCGAACTCCTCCCGAACAACGCGGTGCCGACGCTGCAGCAGACGCTCGCGCTCTACAAACACATCTACTGGGTAGCGACCAACACGACCAACAGCACCCAGCGCAACAACTTCCCGTTTGCGGTGGCCGTGCTGGACGAGTTTTTCGACAACGGCGGCACCATCATCGTCCATTCCCCGGTGACGCTGCCGCCCGACCCGGAGGACAACCTCGGTAACCCGGCGATCCTGCTGCTGCCGATGAACAATTTGATCACGTTCCCGGACACGCTGCGGCAGCAGCTGCGGCTGCGCCCCGGCACGTCGGTCACGCCGGTCAACACGCCGGCCGGCGCCAGCGAGCCGCTGCCGGCGCTCACCTTCACGTCGTTCGACATCAACTCGCTGCCGTACATCGTGGCCGGCACCAACGCGATCCCGCTCTACGAGGCCGGCTTTACCTACGTCAGCACGTCGAACACGCAGGGCGCCTGGACGGGCCCCTCCACGATCGCGTCGATCAGCGCCGACCGGCGCATCGCCCTCTTCGCCATCCCGCTCATCAACGAACAGACGGGCGCGCCCATCCTGGTCGGGGCGGACGGCGCGGAGGACGGCGGACGGCGCGCGATTTCGCTCATGCTCGAAAGTCTCGGTTTCCCCAAACGCTAATGCGAAGCAGCCGTTGAAAACGCATTCGTACATACCCGGTCCATCCACGAGCCGGCGCGGTCGCATCCTGCTTCTCGCGCTCGGGTTGCTGGTGGGCACGGCATCCCAGGCACTGGCCCAGGGATCGATTCGCGGCACCGTCATCGACGCCGGCTCGAAAGAGCCGCTCGTGGGCGTGAACGTCATCGTCGTCGGCACCACACTCGGCGCGGCGTCGGATCTGGACGGCGGTTATGTCATCCCCAACCTGCGCCCGGGCGAATATTCCGTCCGCTTCTCCATCATCGGGTTTGAGACGAAGCAATTCACCGGCATCCGCGTGGCCGACGGACAGGCGACCGAACTGAGCACGGAGCTGTCGGAAGCGATCCTGTCGACCGACGAAGAGATCGTGATCATCGGCGAGAAGCCGCTGCTGGACGTGGAGCAGTCGTCGAGCACGGCGACCGTGTCCCAGGAACAGCTGCAGGCGGCGCCGCTGCGCGACGTGCAGGCCGTCGTGGCGACGCAGGCCGGCGTGACGCGCGACCCCACCGGCCTCTACATCCGCGGCGGCCGGGCGGACGAGACCGGGTTTATCGTGGACGGCGTCTCGGCGAAAGATCCGCTCGCCGGCACCGGCTTCGGGCTGGATATCGGTTCGAACGCCTTCAGCCAGGTTGAAGTCACCACCGGCGGCATCGGCGCGGAGTTCGGGGATGTGACGTCGGGCGTCGTGTCCGTCGAAACCCAGGAGGGCGGCGACCGCTTCGCCGGCTTCTTCTCGCACAAGCGCGACAACCTCGGCGACCTGAACGAGACGTGGGACGCCAACTTCAAGGAAGAACTCTACGAGTTCAACCTCGGCGGCCCGCTGGTGCGCGGCAAGCTCCGCTTCTTCACCACCGGCCAGGTGCAGATTTCGGACGGCTTCACCCGCGAGACCGCGACGCCGGAAATCCTGCGCTCGTCGACGGTGGATTCGGACTTCTTCACGCCCCGTACGGGCAACCGCTGGAACGGGCTGCTCAAGCTCACCTACGAGGTCGCCCCGGGCAAGAAGATCCAGGGTGCCTACTCGCGTTCGCTGACGATCAACCAGAACACCCGCATGCTCCAGGTGACGGGCAACGAGGCCGTGATCCAGCCGGGATTCCAGTATGCGTTCATCGCACAGCCGGATAACGCGAACACGTACACGCACGACAACATCATCGCGTACCTGAAGTGGTCGCACGTGCTCAACACCCAGTCGTTTTACGACGTGCAGGTGAGCCGGCTCTTCACGACCCTCCGCGCCGACGCAAACGGCCGGCCGTGGCGCCCGACGAACGTCGACACCGAGCTGGACCCCGAGAGCATCGTCACCTATCCCGCCACCCTGTTCGTCGACGCCGACGGCAACCCGATCGACCCGGACGCCCTCTTCGTCCTCCCCGGGCCGGGGCTTTTCAACAACGGCGGCATCGCGACGCGCTTCCACGACCATTTCGCGGAGGAATGGACCGTGCGCGGCACGTACACGCGCCTGTCGGCCAACAAAAACAACCGGCTCAACGGCGGCCTCGAGTGGAAGGTCAACGATTACCAGTGGATCGACATCGTGCGTCCCTGGGTGGGCGCCCCGATCGGCGACAGCGACGCCGGCTCGCAGACCAACCGCCTCGGCGAAAGCTCGGACATCTGGCGGGTGAAGCCCCAGCGCGGGGCGTTTTTCCTCACCCAGCAGATCCGGTACCGCGGCCTCATCGCCAACCTCGGCGCGCGTCTCGAATACTGGGCGCCCGGCAAGTATGTGGACGACCTGATCGACGACCCGCTGGCTCCGATCCTCGCCGGCGTGCGCGAGGACTACAAGGACGAAACGGTCAAGATGCTCGGGCTCCGCTACAAGGTCCGCCTCCTGCCCAAGGTCCGCGTCTCGTTCCCGATCCAGGAGAACCGCGTCCTCTTCTTCAACTACGGGCACTCGACCAAAATCCCGCACCCGACCTTCGTCTACACCGGGCTCGATCCCTTCTTCCAGGACCGCTCCTTCTTCGCCGATCTCGGCAACCCGAACCTGAATCCGGAGGTCGACATCTCCTACGAACTGGGGCTCCGCAACCAGTTCTCCAGCAACGACGTGTTCAACATCACGGCGTTCTGGCGCGACAAGTTCGACTTCATCACCATCGAAAACGTCATCGTGCCGGACGCCACCGGCCGCGACGTCACCCGCGCCTTCCGCGTCAACGGCGACTTCGCCCGCATCCGCGGCCTCGAGGCCAGCTACCTGAAACGCTTCGGCGACTGGTTCACCGGGCAGCTTTCCGGCTCCTTCTCGCGCGCGACCGGCCTCAGTTCGACCAACAACGACGCGCTCGCCCAGTTTCTGGCGCGCGGCGACATCGAAAACACGTTCGAGACGCCGCTGGCGTGGGACCGCCCGCTCGACATGAAGGCCAGCGTGACGTTCTCCTACGACGAGCCCGAGCCGCTCATGGGCATCCCCGGCATCAACCGGTTCAAGGTGTACCTCGCGTCCACGTTCCGAAGCGGCCAGCGCTATACCCCGGTCGAGTTCAAGGGCCGGCAGATCAATCCGTTCACCGGTGCGCAGGACTGGCGGCCGATTTACGAGGAGTCCCAAGACCCCGCCGAGCGCTATTCGAAGATCGGCTCGCCGTGGTGGTGGTTCGACCTGAACATCCAGCGGGCCGTGCCGCTCGGGAAATCGGATCTGATGATGACCCTCGAGGTCACCAACCTGTTTAATCAGCTGAACAGCATCATCGTGAACCCGGTGACGGGCAAGGGCTACGAGCCGCTCGACACGCGGAACACCAACTTTGCCGCGCTCCGGGAGGACCGCAGCCTCGATGTCCCGGTCGGCGTGCGCGATCCGCGTTTCGAGGATCCGTTCACGTCCGGCCTGCCGCCGTTCAACCCGGCCCGATTCCTGGCGCAGCGCCACATCATGTTTGGCCTGTCATACCGATTCTAGCGATGCATCCAACCGACCGCATATCCTTTCCGGCGAGCCGTTCGGCGGTGCGACACATCGCATTGACCCTGCTGGTGGCCGTGGTCGTCGCGGGGCTGGCGCGGCCGGCCTCGGCGCAGCTGATCCCGTCGTTCGGCAGCGACCGCGCCGGCACGTCCGGATTCCAGTTTCTCAAGATTCCGACCGACGCCCGGTCCGCCGCCATGGGCCAGAGCGTCGTCTCGAACGCGTTCGATGTCTCGTCGCTGTTCTGGAATCCCGCCCTCGCCGCCGAGCTGGAGTCGGCCCAGTTCGCCTTCAACCATACCGCTTATTTCGCCGACGTGAGCATGGAGTTCGCCGGCGGGACGGTCCACCTCGCGGGCCCGCGCATCACGGTGGGAGCCAGCCTGCAGATGCTCAATTCGGGTGAGATGGACGTGACGACCGAGTTCGAACCGTTCGGGACGGGCGAAACGTTCCGGTCGGTGTCGATGGCCGGCGGCCTCACCGTCGCACAGCAGCTGACCGACCTTTTCAGCTACGGCATCACGGGCAAATACATCCGCGAGGGCGTCGCCGAGATCGTGACGCAGACGGTGGTGTTCGACCTCGGCGTCTTCTACCGCGTCGGCGATACGGGCATGCAGATGGCCGTCGCGATCCGCAACTTCGGACTCGACGGCACCCCCGAAGGCCGGCTCAGCCGTACCGCCGTCACCCCATCCGGCGTGATCGTCGAAGACCGTTTCGAGGGCATCACGCCCCCGACCACCTTCATGCTCGGGCTCACCTATCAGCTGTTGCCGGCCGCCGACGCCCACGACCTGCTGATCTCCACCCAGCTGACCAATCCGAACGACAACGCCGAAAACCTGAACTTCGGCGCCGAATACACCTGGAACGAGTTGCTGATCCTCCGCGCCGGCTACCGGGTGGGCGTCGAGGAATCGATCCTCCCGAGCCTGGGCGTCGGGCTGCGGGTGCCGATGAACGGCCCCGACCTGCGCTTCGACTACGGCTTCAGCCAGCTCGATCGGCTCGGCACCATTCACCGCATCGGTTTTAATCTGGGTCTGTAGACAGGATGACGACGACACGCACGATATGGACCCTCGCCGTGGTGGTGATCGCGGCCGGCCTCGCCGGCGGGTGCGACACCCTCTTCGGCTCGAAGTCGAGCGATACGACGGACGAGATCTTCGAGGCCGGCCGGAACGAGCCGGGCCTGATCAACGAAGCCGAATACGTCGCCCTCTTCCCGTTCTTCAGCCAGGCCGGCGACGGCGGAACGCTCCAGCAGCCGCAGGACATCTACGTCGGGTACGACGAATTCATTTACATCGTCGACGCCCGCGGGCTGCACGTACTCGACCTCGCCGGCCGGGCCGCGAACTTCATCCCCATCCCTGGCGGGGGCACCTCGGTAATCCAGGATCGCCGGCTCGATGTCTATGTCACGGCCCGCCGGGACACCGTTCTCGAAGGCCGGACCTGGAATCTGCCCGTCGTCCTCCATTATGCCGACATCACCGTCGGCGCGCCGCGCCTGGTCGATATCATCTGGCATCCGTTCGACGACGACTCCCGCAAGTTCAACCTCCCCGACCCGCTCGACACCGACGAACAGGTCGAATTTACCGGCGTCGCGATCCTCGCCAACAACAACATCTTCGTTTCGCGTCGCGGCCCGATCAACGACCGCACGTCCGTCATCCTTCCGCACAATACCGTGCTGGAGTTCAGCAAGGACGGGGTGAATACGCAGGCGATCGTGGCGCTCAATCCCGCCCGGGCGAGCGTTCGCAGTTCGCTCTTTCCGGCGGACGTGATGACCTTCGTGCATCCGCCGCAGCGCGACCGGTTTTCGGATGCCAAACACTTCGTGGTGGCCCAGAACGGCCCCGCCGGCGCCCCGCTCCAGTTCTCCGTGCTCTCGATTCTCGCCGTCGTCACCTCCGACGGTATCGAATACCGCCCGGACACCCAGCGGTTGACGGTGTCCACCAACCCCGAACGTGGAGACGGCTTCCTGTACGACGAATTCAAGTTCGAGCGTCCGACCGATCTCATGTACGCCGCCGACGCGTCGAACTACTGGTTCGTGCTGGATGGCGGCAAGGACAGCCTGTTCGTGTTCACCAACGCGGCCGTCGAGGGCGTCGCCCCGCCCCCGGGCTCCAACAGCACCAAACCCGTCGTCGTCTCCTTCGGCGGCACCGGCGACGGCGCGCTCCAGTTTCGCAACCCCAACGGCGTCGCCTATTACGACCGCGTCGTTTATGTCGCCGACACCGGCAACAACCGCATTTCGCGCTTCAAACTGAACACGGATTTCGAGTGACCCTGACCCTCCCCCATGCGCAGCGCCTCGCCGGCCTCATCCTGATCCTGGCGGCGGGCTCCGCGCACGCCCAGTCCGTTCCGGTCATCGGCACTCCGGAATCCCTGGATGTCGCCGCCTGGAATATCGAATGGTTCGGAGATCCCAATAACGGGCCTTCCAACGATGCGCAGCAGATCGACAACGTCGGCGCAATCATCGCCGGCGCCGGCATCGACCTGTGGGCCGTGGAGGAAATTGCGGATGCGGACGACTTCGACGCGCTGCTCGCGGCGCTCGGTCCCGACTTCGACGGCCGGCTCGCCACCAACAGCGGCAGCCAGCGCATCGGCTTTGTGTACGACACCCGCGTGGTGCGTCCGCTGCAGGTCCGCCACATCCTCGAAGAGTTCGACAACGCCTTCGCCGGCCGCCCTCCCCTCCAGCTCGAGGCCGAGATCATGCTGCCGGACACGACGGTCACGATGACGTTCATCGTCGTCCACATGAAGGCCTTTTCCGACACCGACAGCTACGACCGGCGCGCGGAAGCGGCCACCCGGCTCAAGAATCACGTCGATTTTACGAGCCTGGAGGCGAAGCCGGTCGTGATCATGGGCGACTTCAACGACGAGATGGACGGCTCGATCACGTCGGGCCGCGCGACGCCCTACGCCGCGTTCGTGGAGGATACCGCGGACTTCAGCGTGCTGACGCTGCCGCTGGAGCTCGCCGGCGACGGCACGTTTTGCGCCAACGCAAACTGCACGTCCACCAATTCGATGATCGATCACATCGTCATCACCGACGAGCTGTTTGCATGGAGCGGCGCGGGCGCCACGGCCGTCCTCACCGATATCCCGATGGCGTTCACCCTCTTCGCCAACACGACGAGCGACCATGTGCCGGTCTACACCCGTCTGACGCCTCCTTCCGTCTCTACCGCCGCCGAACGCCCATTGCCGCACACCGCCGCACTGGGTATGCCCTATCCGAACCCATTCTCGGCCACCACCACCCTGACGTATTCCCTGGCGGCGCCGGGCCCGATCGACCTCCGCGTATACGACATCCTGGGGCGTGAGGTCAAGGTACTGGTCTCTCGCTTCGTCCCGGCCGGCGCGCAGGACATCACCCTCTCGCTGGTCGGCCAGCCGGCCGGCGTCTATTTCGTGCGGTCGAGCACCGGGGAAGTCCGGCAGCTCGTCAAGTCGGCCCGCTGACTGCATCCCGGGAAAGACCCCTCAGAGCCCCTCCAGCAGGATCTCTCTCAGCGCCACCGCCTGGTTGTGGATTTCGTCGCGTGCGGAATAGACGAGCGTGACCGGCCCTTTGTCGACCAGCGCCAGCAACTGGGCCATGGCAGGGCCGTTCGACGCCAGCTCATCGGCATAGCGACGCCGGAACTCGGGCCAGCGGGCGGGATCGTGTCCGAACCAGTGGCGGAGTTCGTTGGAGGGCGCGAGGTCCTTCATCCAGGTATCGATGGCCTCGGTGTCACGCGAGAAGCCGCGCGGCCAGATACGATCGACGAGCACGCGCACGCCGTCCTCGGGTGCGCGCGGGGAATAGATGCGCTTGACGTAGAGATCCATGCCGGACGAACGCCGGCAACGCCGCGAGGTTCGGCCGGCGCGGGGTCAGCTGCTGGTCGTCTTCAGCCCGAACTCGAACCAGATCAGCATGGCGTCGACGGAATTGCCGAAGGGATAGCCGGCTTCCATGTAGCCGTCGAGGGTGTCGCGGTAGAAGTCGGCGATGACGCGCCGCAGATAAGGGCTCGATGGAGGCAGTGCATTCGACTCCAGATCCCGGTCCTGTTTATCCATCGTGTCCTCCAGGTACGTGATGTTTTGGTATGGAGCGGGTATCGGCGCATCGCCGGCGGGCATAAGACGCGGATCCGGGCGAAACGTGAAAACGGCAGGGACAAAAAAAGGAAAGGGGCCTGGCGGCCCCTTTCCGGGTATGGCTGTGACAGTCCGACCAACGTTCAGTCCGACAAACGTTCAGTTCGAGCAAATGGATTTGAGCACCTTGCGCCGGCTCGTCAGTTTGGCAACCCAGGTGGCCTCTTCGATTTCCGAATCGTCCACATAGTATTCCCATAAACCGATCGAGCTTTCGGTAACCAGCACATGGTTTTGCATGTGGGCCACCCGTTTCAGCACTGGAGCCATGCCCATCTGATGGACGAAGGTAATCTTGCACGCTCCGTCGTCGGCAATTTCCTTGACGGAGAGCCAGTTATCGCCACAAACGTGACAGGTGTAGAATCTGGATTCTTGTTCAGCCCCCGGAATCGACTCCCTGTATTCATCCACGGCAACTTCCATCGGCATCATGCTATAACTACCACAGGCTTTGCACTTCAATCGTTCCATATACCCTGTAGGGGGGTCCATACGAATAAAACTACGCAGTCCTCTCTTGTGCTTTCCCTGACCAGGTAAAGACGTAGCGAGCGATCGTTGCGGAGGATCATACCGGGGATGCAGCAGCCGTAGCGGGGGTGTGTGGGGTTCGGCTGGCGCACGTTGGGTCTGGTACAGTCCCGCGCTCTGGGAGTTTCGGCCATCCCATTCCCCCCTTAAACAGGCGGACGGAAAATATATCCGGGTGAGGGAAATACTTCCGGGAAACGGAGATGGGGCGTTGCCCGAACGTTCGTCTCTTTCGTCGTGGCTTGCCGAATCGGGCACGGGAAATAACCCGCGTGCGCGCGGACGCCGGCCGGATCGAAAACGGTCCGTCCTCGCGTTTGAACCGCCGGCATGACGTATACTTGCGCATCCTCACCTGACGTACGCCTGGAGGCCGGCCGATGTCCATCCCCCGTCACGCATTTTCAACGGATTACTCGATCTCCCGCCTCATCAAGGGCGGCTGGCACCTGGCCGGCGGGCACGGCACCGTGTCGGAAGAACAGGCCATCGAGGATATGCGCGCGTTCGTGGAGGCCGGCATCACCACGTTCGACTGCGCGGACATCTACACCGGCGTCGAGGCGCTCATCGGCGCCTTCCTGGAGAAGTACCGCAGCGCGATGGCATCCGGCGACCTGCCGGCCGTCCAGATCCACACGAAATACGTCCCGGATTACGACGCCCTCGCCACACTGACGCGCGCCGACACGGAACGCGTGATCGACCGCTCCCTGCGCCGGCTCGGCGTGGAGCGACTCGATCTGGTGCAGTTCGCGTGGTGGGATTACGGGATCCCTGGCTACGTCGAAACCGCCGGCGTCCTGCAGGATCTCGTCGCGGCCGGCAAGATCCGCTACCTGGGCATCACGAACTTCGACGGCCGGCACATCCAGGAACTGCTCGACGCCGGCATCCGCCTCACGGCGAACCAGGTCCAGTACTCGCTGCTGGACCAGCGCCCGGGCGCCGACCTCGACGCCCTCGCGGCCGCGCATCGGCTGCCTTTCCTCTGCTATGGCACGGTCGCCGGCGGCTTCCTGTCCGACCGCTTCCTGGGCCGGAGTGAGTCGGACTGGGACCGGTCCAACCGCTCCCTCGTCAAGTATCGCCTGATCATCGACGAGTTCGGCGGCTACGACCGCTTTCAGGCGCTTCTCCGCCTGCTGGCGGACATCGCGCAGCGCCACGGCGCCTCCATCGCGCAGATCGCCCTGCGCTACCAGCTCGATACCGCCCACGTCGCCGCGGTGATCGTGGGCGCCCGGCACCGCGACCATATCGGGGAATACCTGGCCCTGGGTCGCATCGCGCTCGACGCGTCGGACCGGGACCGCATCCGCCGGTTCATCGAACAGAGCCCCGGGCCGGCGGGGCCGGTGTACGGCCTGGAGCGCGACAAGGAAGGCGTGCACGGCCGGATCATGCGGTACAACCTCAACGAGCAGCGGCCATGACCGACGCGAAGGATCTGGAATACCATTTCGGCAAGGCGGCGGGGCTCGTGCCGCTGGCGATCTTCATCGTCGGCGTCATCACCGTCGCGCTGCTGGGGGCTCCCGACGAGAAGAGCTTCTGGCCGATCCTCTTCCTGGCGCTCACCGCCGGCCTGGTGCTGGCGAAGGACAAGAAGCAGTTCGGAGAGACCGTGTTCGAGGGCATGAGCCAGAAACTCGTCCCGCTCATGATCACGGCCTGGATCATCGCCTCCAGCATCGGGGTCCTCATGTCCGACTCGGGGCTGGTCAGCGCCCTGATCGCGCTGGGCGCGCGCGCCGGCGTCGACGGCGCCGTCTTCATCCTCATCACCCTCGTGATCTGCTGCGTGGTATCGCTCTCGACGGGGTCGAGCTTCGCGACGATCCTGATCTGCGGTCCCATCCTGTACCCCGCCGGCGGCCAGCTCGGTGCGCACCTGCCGACGTTGGCCGGCGCGATCATGGGCGGCGCCACGTTCGGCGACTTCATCGCGCCCGTCTCCGACACGACCATCGCGAGCGCCGTGAGCATGAAGCAGGAGATCGGGGAGGTCGTCCGGAGCCGGCTTCGCCTCGTGTTGCCGGCCATGCTGATCGCGCTCGTCCTGTACGTCATCGCGGCGGTGACACTTACGGGAGGCGAGCACGCCGCGCAGGCCCTGCCGACCGGGGGCAGCTACCGGGGCTTGCTGATGCTGCTCACGCCGGCGCTCATCATCTACCTCTTTTTGAAGGAATTCCCCATCCTGTACGCCCTGCTCATGGGGCTTTCGTTCGGCGTGGTCACGGCGCTCGCATTCGGCCTCATCGGCATCGAACGTGTCTTTTCGCTGGATCCCGAACGCTTTACCGCGACCAGCTTCATCATCGACGGCGTCAACCGGGCCGTCGGGATCAGCATCTTCACCCTTCTCCTCATGGGACTGGTGGCGACGGTGCTCGCCGGCGGCGCCATCCGGGGCGCGATGGAGCGCCTGCAGGAGCGGATCGACGGCAAGCGCCAGACGGGGCTGACCATCGCCGGCGTCACGTCGCTCGCCGTGCTGCTCACCACGCACAGCATCGTCGCGATCCTCTCCGTCGCCGAATTCGTCGCCCAGCTGAATGCGCGGCATCGGTACTCGCCCGTCAAGGCGGCCAACATCATGAGCTCGATGGCTTGCGCCTACCCGTTCCTGCTCCCTTATTTTGTCCCGGTGTTGCTGATGGTGAACATATCCGGGTCGGGGGCCGAATACGGGGTGGACAAGGTCGGCGCGCTGGAAGCCGGCCTGTTCAATTTTGTCTCCTGGGGCATCCTGGTCGTCAGCATCTTCTATATTTTCCAGAAAAAAAGCGATTGAGCGATGGCAGAAGAACTGCGAGCCGATCAGTTCACGTTGTACGACCTGCAGATTTCGGTGGAGTCGATCGACGGCCACTGCACCTGTACGATGCGCGTCGGCGACTGTTTTTACCTCCGGGGAGGCAAGCTGAGCCTGCCCGCCGGCCAGGACTTCTGCGTCTACGCCCTGCAGAGCACGCTGCCGCTGCTGCCGGCCAAACAACGCAAGAATCACCCCGCGGACTGGATGGAGACCGACGCGCGCGTCATCTGCCCGGACCCGGCGTGCAAGCTAATCATGCGCATCGAACGGGTCGCGTCGCGCGTGCTCGATCACGACGACGTGAGTCCGATCCCGATGCGTCCCTAGCGACGATACGCCCTCACCCTCGACGCCTTAACCCATGAACCCGTTGCTCACGCCCCTCGACGCCCAGCCCCCCGCCGAAACGCCGACCCTGATCGGCGCCTACGGGCCGTGGGCCTCAGCGCTCGCCGAAGACCCGCCGGCCTATTCGTTGCGCCGGTCTGCCTGGACCGATATCGACACCTGGCGCGCCTCGGCCCGCAACCGCCTCTTCGCCCGGCTCGCCCAGCCGAATACCGGCGGCATCCCGACCGTCACCGTGCACCGTTCATACACACACGACGGCTTGCATCTGGAGGAGCTGTCGTGGCAGCTGCCCTACGGTCCGCCGACCCACGCGGTCCTGCTCAAGCCGGAGGGCGCCACGGGCCGGCTGCCCGGCGTGCTGGCCTTCCACGACCACGGGGGCGACAAGGTGCACGGATGGCAAAAGATCGTTCAGACCGACGCGCCGCGCTCGGCGACGCTCGTCCAGCACCAGGAGCGGCTGTATGAGGGCGTCTCCTGGGCCAACGCCCTCGCCCGCCGCGGTTACGTCGTGCTCGTGCCCGATGCCTTCGCCTTTGCCAGCCGGCGCGTGCGGCCCGAAGACACGCCGGAAGGGCTCCGCGCCGGCCTGCCGGCCGGCGATCCGGTGACGGCCGACGAGATCGACGCGTACAACCGCTGGGCCGGCGCGCACGAACATATCCTGGCGAAATCCCTCTTCAGCGCCGGCACGACCTGGCCGGGCGTCTTCCTCGGCGAGGACCAGCGCGCGCTCGATGTCCTCTGCGCGCGCCCCGACGTCGACCCCGATCGGGTGGGGTGCGGCGGCCTCTCCGGCGGCGGGCTGCGCACCGTCTTCCTCGGCGGCGCGGATGCCCGCGTCCGGTGCGCCGTCTGCGTGGGCATGATGACGACGTGGAAGGATTACCTGCTCCATAAAAGCATCACGCACACCTGGATGGTGTACGTCCCCCTCCTGCCCCGCGACCTCGATTATCCCGAGATCCTCGGCCTCCGCGCGCCGCTTCCCACGATGGTCCAGAACAATCGGCAGGATCAGCTCTTCACGCTCCCGGAGATGGAGCGCGCCGACCGCATCCTGCAGGCCGTCTACGACCGGGCGGACGCCGGCGATCGCTACCGGTGCCAGTTCTACGACGGACCGCACAAATTCGACCTGGAGATGCAACGACACGCCTTCGACTGGTTCGACACCTGGCTGGGGTAGGCGCCGCCTTACAACGTGACGTGACGCACGTTAGTGAGGCGATCTAAAGGATAAGGGATACGGGATACACGATGCAGGATGTTGACCAAAAAACAGTGTATTTGATCGTGATCCTGCATCCTGCATCGAATGATGTGTGGCGATGACGCGTAAGATCGCGAGCTTCCGTGTTCGCGGCGCACGTTGTATACTGCGTGTTTCCCGGCATCCACCGAGATCCGGCCCCATCCCGCAACCTGCTTCATCGATTTCGCCATGCGACACGCCCCCTCGACGACGCCTCATCCGCCCGAACGAAGCCGAAACCGTTCGTTCATCTTCCGCCTGCTACTGGTCGCGTCGATCGCGGCGGGGCTTCCGCTCCTCGTAGGAGGATTCGGTGGCGGTCGCCACGCGCCCGCTCCGCCTCCAGCGCGGGAATGCGTCGCTCGGCCGGGTGACGCCTCGGACATCGCGCTGGATTCGCTCGCCGCGGCCAACGGGTGGCCGGCGGACCTCAACGTCACGCTGTTCGCCGGCCCGGGCGTGACGCCGAGCCCGGCCGTGGTCGCCGTCGCGCCGGCGGGCGAAGTGTACGTCGGCATCGACATGATCGGATCGCTCGGCAAGACGCCGGGCAAGGGCTGGGTCGCGAAGCTGGTGGACTGCAACAACGACGGGATCGTCGATACCGAAACCATCTTCGCCCGGGTCGACAACCCGCGCGGCCTCCTCCCCCTGGGCAACAAGCTGTTCGTGTTGCACACCGTCTTTTCCGACAGCTCCGGACTCGCCGAAGGCATGGACCTCGTCGTCTTCGAGGATGCCGACGGCGACGGCGTCGCGGACGGTCCCTCGACGCCGCTCATCGAACACATCAGCAACGTCAACTACATCCGCCAGCGCGGCACCGACCACGCCACGAACGGCATCCGGATGGGCATCGACGGGTGGATCTACATCGCGGTGGGCGACTTCGGGTTCTACAAGGCGATCGACCGGTCCGGCACCGAACTTACGATGCTCGGCGGCGGCATCGTGCGCGTGCGGCCCGATGGCACCGGCATGGAGGTCTACACCCACGGCCTGCGCAACATTTACGACGTGGCGATCGACCCCTTCATGAACATCTACACCCGGGGCAACACCAACGACGGCGGCGGCTGGAACATCCGGTTCATCCACCAGATCCAGTCCGGCGAATACGGCTATCCCGTCCTGTTCAAGCACTTCACCGAAGAAATCCTGCCGGCCCTCGTGGACGTCGGCGGCGGCTCCGGCACCGGCTCCCTGTTCTTTGAGGACCCGACCTGGCCCGACCGCTACAACAAGGTCCCCATGATGACGGATTGGGGGCGCAGCATGGTCTACATCCACCGGGTCACGCCGGACGGTCCCAGCTTTACGCAGCAGGAAGAGCCCTTCCTCAGCGTCCCCCAGGTGACCGATCTGGACGTGGACGCCTCGGGCCGGATGTACCTCACGGCCTGGGACGGCGCCGGCTTCCGCGGCGACTCGTCGAAAGGGTTCGTGCTTCGCGCCGTGCCGCGCGCGTGGTCGTACACGCCGTTCCCTGATCTCGACGCCCTCACGGCCGAAGAGCTGGCGGAGTACCTGCGGAGGGGCGGCGGCGAAGGCCGGCTGTACGCGCAGCAGGAACTGATCACGCGGCCGGCCGCCGAGGCGTCGCCGGCGCTGCTGGCGCTTGCCCGCGATCGCCAGGCGCCCCCCGAAGTGAGGGTCGCCGGCCTCTTCGGCTTCGCCCAGATCGCCGGCGAAAACCGCATTCCCGAGCTGGTCTCGCTCGCCGGCGACGATGCGATGCGGGAGTTCGCCCTGCGCGCGCTGGCGGACCGGAAAGACGCGCTCGCCGGCGTGCCGACTGAACCCTTCCTCCGGGGGCTGACCGATGCGTCGGACCGGGTGCGCGTCGCCGCGGCCGTCGGGCTGGGACGTCTGGGGCGCCCCGAGGCTGCGGAGGCGCTCCTGCAGGTGCCCATGCCGCCCGCCTTCGCCACGCCGGCCCGCGGCACCGAGGGGCCGCATGCCACACCGAATGCCGCCACCATCCTGCCGCACGTCGCCGTGCGCTCCCTCGTGAGCCTGCACGCCGTCGATGCGGCCGTGAACGCCCTCGGCGGCGACCACGCCGATCTCGCGCTGTGGTCGCTTCGCTACATGCACGACCCCAAGGCGGTGGCCGGCCTCATCGATGCCTACGAATCCACGGAGAACGCCGCGCTCCAGCGCAACATCATCACCACCCTGGCGCGCATCTACCACCAGGAGGCGCCCTACGACGGCTCGTGGTGGTGGAGCACGCGCCCCGACACCCACGGGCCGTACTACAAGGGGATCGCGTGGGAGTCGACCGACACCATCCGGGAGTTCCTCGTCAGAAAATGGCGCGCCGCCGGCCGCGACGGGCGGCCGTTTTATGCCGACCTCAACGAGAAATACCAGCTCGACATCCCCGAATTCGGGGGCGACGAGATGGCGACTGCCGATGAGCAGGCGCCGGCGGTCAACCTGACCGAGATCGCCAGCAAGCGCGGCCAGGTGGGCCGCAGCTCGATCGAAGACGTGATGCTGGCGATCGAGGAGGTCACGCCCGACCTCCAGCGGGGCGAGGAGCTGTTCACGCAGCAGGGCTGCGTCGTGTGCCACAACCTGAAACGCGATGAGGTGATGAAAGGGCCCTTTATGGGGCAGATCGGATCCATCATGACCCGCGACCAGATCGCCGAAGCCATCCTCACCCCCAACGCCTCGATTTCACAGGGCTTCGCCACCACGCTCGTCGTCACGCGGGAGGGCGTCAGCTACATCGGCTTCGTCTCCGAGGAATCCGCCGACACCATCAAGCTCCGAAACATCGCCGGCCAGGTATTCACCCTCAAGACCGCGGACATCCAGAGCCGCAAAGAACTGGAAAACTCGATGATGCCGGAAGGGCTCACGAATGCGCTGTCGTTCGAGGAGTTCGCGTCGCTCGTGACCTTCCTGTCGCAGCAGCGCTAGGGAGGCAGGGAAGGGTTCAAGGGTTGATGTTCAAGGTTCGAGGAGTGAGATGCCCTTGAGCCTTGAACATCAAACCTTGAACCCTTCCCTGCCTGTGCGCCGCATGCCCGCGCCGGCGGACAACTCGACGATCTGACGCGCGGTCCGTACCTTGGCGGCGCTCGACCCCTCCCCACTCGCCCGAACCCCTCCATGCTCGACGTCGTGACGCTCGGCGAAGCCATGACCCTTTTTGTGCCGGCGCGCATCGGACGCCTGCGCTATGCCAACCACTACGAACGCTCCGTCGCAGGCGCCGAATCGAACACGGCCATCGGCCTCGCCAAACTCGGGCACCGTGTGGGCTGGCTGAGCCGCGTGGGCGACGACGAGTTCGGGCAGTACATCCTGTCGTTCCTGCGGGGCGAACAGGTGGACGTCAGCCGCGTTCGCCTCACGCCCGATGCGCCGACGGGCGTCTTTTTCAAGGAGCGGCGCTCCCTCGACGCGACGCGGGTCTTCTACTACCGCGCCGGCTCGGCCGCCAGCCGGCTGCACCCCCACGACCTCGACGCGGATTACCTACGCAGTGCCCGGTATCTCCACCTCACCGGCATCACGCCGGCGCTGAGCGCTTCGTGCCGGGAGACAACGAAGGCCGCGATACAGATCGCCAACGAAGCCGGCGTCCCGATTTCGTTCGACCCCAACCTCCGGCTCAAGCTCTGGTCCGCCGGGGAAGCGCGGGAGGCCTTCCTCGAAATCCTCCCGCACGTGCAGCTGGTGCTGACCAGCCTCGACGAGGCCGCGCTCATCACCGGCCTCAGCGATCCCGAACGGGCTGCGGCGCGTCTCCTCGACACGGGGCCGTCTACCGTGGTCATCAAGCGCGGCGAGGAGGGCGCCACGGCCGCCGATGCGGAAGGGATCCTCTTCGCGCCGGCGATGAAGGTGTCGGTGGTCGAGACCGTCGGCGCCGGCGACGCCTTCAACGCCGGCTTTTTGTCGGGCCGGCTGCGGGGCTGGTCGCTCGCCGAGTCGCTGCGGCTGGGCAATATCATGGGCGCCCTCGCCACAACGGCCCCCGGCGACATCGAAGGGCTGCCCGACTGGGCCGAGGTGCAAGCCTACCTCGGCGGCGACGCCCCCGTGGCGCGCTGAGCAGCTACGCCATCTCACAATCGAACATGGACATGACGGAAACGGCAACAGCCCTGCGGGCATCCGGCCTGATCGCCATCGTGCGCGGCGATTACGGCGTGGCGCGAACGATCGAGATCGCCGAAGCGCTCGTCGGGTGCGGCATCAACACGGTGGAGATCACCCTGAACACCACGGGCGCGCTCGAAGCCATCGGCCGGCTCCGCGACACCCTCGCGCCCGATGCCTGGATCGGAGCGGGCACGGTCCGCACGCCCCGCCAAGTGCAGGCGGCTATCGACGCCGGCGCGCAGTTCCTTATTTCGCCGAACTTCGACCCGGAAAGCGTCGCGCTGTCGCAGCGGGCCGGCATCCTGCATCTGCCCGGCGTGTTTACCCCCAGCGAGGCGCAGGCCGCGTTCGCCGCCGGCTGCAACCTCGTCAAGCTGTTTCCGGCCGATCTCCTCGGACCCGCCTACCTGAAAGCCCTGCGTGCCCCACTCGACGATGTGGGCTTTGTGCCGACCGGCGGCATCGACGCGGAGACGATCGGCGCCTACGTCCAGGCCGGCGCGGTGGCCTTTGGGATCGGGAGCGCCCTGGTGCGCGGTACGGATCAGACCGTCGCCGACCTGCGCGCCCGCGCGGCGCGCCTCATCGAGGCGCTGCAGCAGGCGCGGTGGTGAGTCACCCCGTCGCTTCCTGGACGAGCTCCTCCAGCTGCGGCGCGAAGGGCTGATCATAGAGCCGTTTGCCCGTCGCACGGTACAGCGCATTGGCCAGGGCCCCGAAAATCGGCGGGAAGGGCGGCTCGCCGAGGCCGGTCGGGTCGATGTCGTTCCGGACGAAATGCACCTCGATGGCCTTCGGCGCCTCGGCGTTGCGGATCATGCGGTAGGCGTCGAAATTTTTCTGGTCGGGCGCGCCGTCGGTGAAGGTCAGGTGGCCGAACATGGCGTTGCCGATGCCGTCGACGATGGCGCCTTCCGCCATGTTGGACGCCGCATCCGGGTTGACGACGATCCCGCAGTCGAGCGCGCAGCAGACGTTCTGCACCACCGGCTTGCCGCCCACCATCGCGATGTCCAGCACGTGCGCCGCGTAGGAGTTGTGGCAGAAATAGGCGGAGACGCCGCGGTGCACCCCCGGCTTATCCGCGCCCCAGCCCGATTTCTCCCGGGCCAGCTCGAGCACGCCGGCGTAGCGCTCGGCGTCGTATTCGTTGCGCTCTCCGACCGGACTCGTCCGCGCCCGTTCCAGCAGCTCGAGCCGGAACGCGATGGGGTCCTTGCCGGCGGCCTCGGCGACTTCATCGAGGAACGACTGTTCGACGCCGGCGATGAAATTCGACCGCGGCGCGCGGAAGGCGCCAATGGTGATGTTGGACGGGATCGACCATTCCTCGGCGAGGTAGTTGTCGACCGCGCCGGCCGGGAAGCGGTTGGCGAACAGCGGGCTTTCGGGGATGCCGCCGGCCTTGACGTGGAAGCCGATCAGGTTGTTGTTTTCGTCCAGCGCCGCCCGGTACGTCGCCTGATACGTCGGCCGGTAAACGCCATACGTCAGGTCGTCCTCCCGCGTGTACACGAGCTTGACGGGGGCCTCCATCTTCTGGGAGATGATGGCCGCCTCGACCATGTAGTGGCTGTACGCGCGCCGGCCGAATCCGCCGCCCATCCGGTGCAGCGTCACGTTGATGTTTTCACGGGGGATGCCGAGCCGGTTGGCGATCGTCTGCACGATGACGCCGGGGCCCTGGATCGGGCCGGCGATCTCGGCGCGGTCGCCCGTCACGTGCGCGATGCAGTTGATGGGCTCCATGCAGTTGTGGACCAGAAACGGCGCCGAATAGCTTCGCTCGATCACGTTCGCCGCGTTGCGGAAGGCGGCATCCGGGTCGCCGTCCTTGCGGGCGACCGTTCCGGGCCTTGCTGCCATGCGGGCGATCTCCGCCTTGTGCGCCTCGGTGCTCTCGAGCGCGCCCGGCACGGCCACCGTCTGCGTGTTGCCGCCGAACCCGCTCATCGTGAGCTGCTGATCGCCCACCGGCTCCCACTCGACCTTCAGCGCCCGCTTGGCCTTCATCACCTCCCAGGTCGAGTTACCCACCACCGCGACCAGTTCGGGAAAGGCGTTGGTATCGAAGACATTCCGGGCGTAGTCGTCGTTGTAGGTCTTGAACGTGAATACGTCCCGGACGCCCGGCATCGCGCGCGCCGCTGCGTCGTCTACCGACTTCAGCTTCATCCCGAACGCCGGCGGATGCACGATCATCGCATACAGCATCCCATCCTTCCGGTGGTCCATCGAAAACAGCGGCTTGCCCGTCACGATCTTCTCGACCATGACGTTCTTGCGCGACGTGCCGACAAGGTCGAAGTCCTTCACATCCTTCAATTCCACCTCTTCCGGAACCGGCAACGCCGACGCCGCCGAGGCCATCTCGCCGTAGCCGGCTTTCCTGCCGCTCGCCGCGTGATGCAGCATGCCGGCTTCCGTCGTGATCTCCTCCACAGCCACCTGCCAGGCCGCCGCGGCCGCCTGGCGCAACATCAGGCGCGCCGCGCCGCCGGCCGTACGGAGCATCGTCCAGGCGCGCCGGATCCCCTGGCTGCCGCCCGTAAACTGTCCGCCGTAAGCCGGATTAAACGGAGCCTGCTCGACGAGCACGTTTTTCCAGTCGACGCCCAGCTCCTCGGCCACGATCATAGGCATCGCGGTGATCACGTTCTGCCCGAACTCCGGGTTCGGCGCCACGATGGTGACCAGCCCGTTTTCGCCGATCTTGACGAAGGCGTTGAGGCCGTACCAGGCTTCCGGCATGGCTTGCATCGCCGCCCCCTCGGGCTGGCAGCCGGCCATCCAGTTGAAACCGATAAGCATGCCGCCCCCCGCCAGCGAAGACGCTTTCAAGAAGGACCGTCTGTTGAGCGTGGTTTTGACGATAGCCATAGTCGTATTCGAGCTGGATAGGACGAAAAAAGCGGTGTGATGCGGTCCTGACTACATCCGGGGCGCGGCCGTAAGGATGGCGCTCCGGATGCGCGTGTACGTGCCGCATCGGCAGATATTCCCGTTCACGGCATGCGCAACGAGAGCCATGTGTCCGGACGAGGTCGGGCGATGAGCAGGCCCACAATATAGGGGATAGACGCACCAAACGCGCGATGACCCGGCCGCAAATCGCGCGCGACGCTGTACGTAGGAGCTCCAAACACTGTATATGGACTTCCCGGGCGCCGGACAAAACACGCCCGCGGCATCCCTCGATGACCCGCGCGCCCGGCGCGGAGCCGCGTCTCAGGCCGGAGAAGCCGGTTTTCGACGCGACTCGATGCGCTGGCGATACCGGTCGATGACGACGGCGACCACGATGACCGCGCCCGTGATCACCCGCTTCGCCGGGTCGCTGGTGCCCAGCTGGGCCAGACCGCTTTGCAAAACCGCAATGATGAGCACGCCCAGAAAGCTGTTCATCACCGAGGCGCGCCCGCCCATCAGGCTGGTCCCGCCGATGACGACGGCCGCGATGGCCGCCAGTTCCATCCCCGTGCCGGCGTTCGGGTCGGCCGAACCCAGGTACGCGGTTTGAAAGACCCCGCCGAGGCCGCTGAGCGCGCCGGCCAGCATGAACACGGCGACCTCGATCCGCCGGACATCGACGCCGGCGAGCCGGGCCGCCTCGCTGTTGCCGCCCGTCGCCAGCACGTACCGACCGAACACGGTGCGCGTGAGCACGATGTGCCCGCCCGCTGCCACCAGCAGCGCCACGAGAAAGGCCGGACTCAGCCCGATCACGCCGAGCGGCTCGCCGATGACGGACACCGCCCCTCCGATGTATTTCGTTTGCGACCCCGTCACGAGGTAGGCGCCGCCGCGCGCCATTTCCAGCATGCCGAGGGTCACGATGAACGACGGGATCGACCACCGCACGCTGATCATCCCGGAAGCGAATCCGCACAGCAGCCCGGTTAACAGCGTCAGCGCAACGCCCAGCCCGAGCGGCATCCCGGCGTCGACGAGCAATACGCCCAGGACGCTGCTGCCCAGCGCGAGCACGGAGCCGACCGACAGGTCGATGCCGGCGATCGCCAGCACGAAGGTCATCCCCACCGCCACCACGATCAGCGCCGGCAGCTGATTGGCGATGGTCTGCGCCGTGCGAAGGGTAAAGAAGTGATCCGTGGCCAACCCGAAGACCGCCACCAGCAGGATCAGCACGCCAACAAGGTTCAGGTAGCCGGTAGCTTTCATCCGTAAAACTAAATACTACACACTGTTAACCCCACACCTCAGTGTGGGGGGAGGGCAGAATCACCGCTTCAGCGCGGGGTGGTGGTGGCGAGTGGGTGTGGGTTCGGCACTACCCTTCACTTCAGCGTCTCCGCCGTGATCAGATCGACCGGCGTTTCCTGGACGCCCGTAACCGGCTCGCCGGCCAGGCTCCGTAGCGCCGCCTCGATCCCGAACACAGCCAGCTGGTCGCCGTGCTGGTCCGCCGTGGCCAGCACACGGCCCTCGGCGATGAGCTGCCGCACGGCCTCGATGTTGTCAAACCCCACGAGATGCACACGATCTTCCGCGCCGGCCTGCTTCACGGCCACCGCCGCGCCCAGGGCCATGTTGTCGTTGCTGCAGAGCAGCGCCTTGAGGTCTGGATATTCGCCCAGCAGCGCCGACGCCACGGTATTGGCCGGCGCCTGCTCCCAGCTGCCGCTCTGGACGCTCACGATCTCGACGCCGGCCGCCGACATCGCGTCCCGAAACCCCTGCTCGCGCTGCTGCGCGTTGAAGGCCGTCGGAATCCCGCCGACGATCGCGACCTGGTCGCCGCGCTGCAGGCGCTGCGCCAGAAACGCGCCCACCTGTTCGGCGCCCTTGCGGTTGTCCGGTCCGACAAACGGGATGGACACGCCGGCGTCCGCCAGCACGGCCTCGTCCAGCCGGTTGTCGATGTTGATGACGGTGATGCCGGCGTCCGCGGCGCGCTTCAACACGGGCACGAGCGCCCTGGAGTCCGCCGGCGCGATCACGATGGCGTCCACGCCGATGGAGACCATGTTCTCGACCATGGCGACCTGCTGGCTCAGGTCACTCTCGTTCTTGATGCCGTTGACGATCAGTTCGTACTGGTCGGGATGCGCGGCCTGATGGGCCCTCGCGCCGTCGGCCATCGTCACGAAGAACTCGTTGGCCAGCGACTTCATGATCAGCGCCACGCGCGGCGTATCGGGCGCGGCGGACGGCTGGCAGGAGGAGAGCAGCAGGAGGAGCGCCAGCAAAACGCCGGCGGATCGAACGGTTGGAGTCGTGATGCGCATGTTGCAACAGTGGGGCGGACTGGATTATCTACGGGAGAAGTTGCACAAAATCCCGCTGAGAACCAATATGTCCGCCCGTTCGTCCCGTCTGGCCCTCCCGCTCCTCGCCGCCGCGCTCATCGTTTCCGCCTGCGCCCCGCCCGCTCCCGAAGCGCCACCGCCGCCGGCGCCGCCGGAGCGCATCCGCCTCATCGTCGACAGCGACGCCAACAACGAGCTCGACGACCAGTTCGCGCTGACCTACGCGCTCCACAATCAGGACGTCTTCGACCTGGAAGGCATCACGGTCAATCATACTCGGGGCGGTGGCAACATCCAGTTGCAATACGACGAGGCCGAGCGCATCATCGCCCTCTCCGCCCGCACCGACGTGCCGTTGTACATGGGTGCCGCCGGGTCCTACACCGAGATCGTCCCCACCCTCGGCAGCCCCGACTTCGACGGGCACGCGGCGGTCGACTTCATCATCGAGCGCGCCCATGCCGACGATCCCCGCCCTCTTGTGCTCGCCCCTATCGGCAAACTGACGAATATCGCGCTGGCGCTGGAGAAGGACCCGTCGATCGCCTCGAAGATCAAGATCCACTGGCTCGGTTCGCACTGGCCGATGCCTGGCGAATACAACCTCGATAACGACACGACCTCGGTCAATCCGGTTATCGCCTCCGGGGCACCGTTCGACATGGCGCTTGTCCGGTTCGGGTATTATTCCGGCACTGGCGCCGTCAAGCTCGGCCTCAAGGAAGTGCAGGAGACAATGCCCGGCCTCGGACCGCGGATTGCGCAACCGATCACGGGCCGGCACGGCGGCGAATTCTATACGTTCGGGGACTACGCCGTCAGCCTGTATACGGAGATGGGCGAGGATTACCGCGCGCTCTACGACCTGGCGGCGTTGGCCGTCCTGAAAAATCCCGACTGGGCGGAACGCGTCGTGATCGACGCGCCGCGGCTCTCGGGGGAAGCGTGGGTCGAGGTGTCGCCGCCCCGCCGGCAGATCGCTATCTGGGAAAACTTCAACACGTCGCTCATCCTCAAGGATCTGTACGCCACTCTCGAGGCGGCTAGCCGCTGAGGAAGGTCATTCGAACAGGGTCGCGACAGGCTGCTCGAAGGGCGCCTCTTCGTCGAGCAGCAAACTCCGGGCGTTCGCCATCGCCCTGGCGAAGGCCGGCACGAGCGTGCGCGGGGCCTGATCCGACACGACCTCGTGGAGATTCTCCCCAAACTCGGACACGCGATCCTCATTCATCCCCCACAGCGGCTGGATGTTGTCCGCGCGCATCCGCACGCTCAGCCGCTGCACGCGCCCGAGGCCGCCACCCAGGCGGTCGGAGTCGAGGTTATCGAGCACCCACGGATCCGAGTCGCCGGGCGCATAATAGAAAACGACGCCGTGCAACCCGTAGGTGGGATGGTCCACCACGGCGATGCGCAACCGGTTCGCCGGCGTGCCCAGGAGCCGCAGCGTGATGTAATGCGCCATGGCAAAGTCGTCGCAATCCCCACGTCCGCGCACGAGCGTTTCCAGGGGCGACTGCCAGTAATCGTTGGCTCCGTTTTCTCCTGCATCCGGGGTCTGCACGATATGGCGCCCAAAAAATTCGACTACCGCGTTGAGTCCGGCCCACGCGTCGTCCTGCCGATGCGCGTTGAGCATGGACACCCATTCATCCATGCGCTGGACCGCCTTCCGTCCGGCTCGTTCCAGGATTTTAGCCCGGATCGGCGGGGCCGTCGCCAGGGCGCCATCCACCTGGATGAGGGGCACCTCGTCGAGCAGATCGACGAGCGTGGCGCGCGCCTGTTTTACCGTGATCACATGCCCATGCGTGCTGACGGTGAGCGAAATCCCGCGGGCCCCGTAGGCGTGTGCCTTGCGGACGTGGTCTGGCCAGGATGTCTCCAGATAGAGATCCATCAACAACATCGATGCAAAGTCGGTCCACCCGTTCGCGCTGTCCAGGAGATAGGCCCGGGCGGATTCGGAGAGGCTTTTCCAGGCGTGGCGCAACTGTGTGAATTCGCGGTCCGTGATGGCGTATCCTTGCTGCATGGCCTCGTTCAAATCCAGGTCGCGGAATAACGCGTTAAATTGCGCCACGCTCAGCACGCGGTGCGGCTCGGTGGATTCGGGTTGTGCGACGGCCGTGTTTACCAGCAGGAAGAGGGCCATCAGGCCTGTCCAACTTGGGGGCATCGGTAGATCTCCTCCGCGATGTTTTGATCGCGCAAATCCCTTTTTTCGGAGTCGATGGGTCGACCGTGAAAAAGGTATTTTTGAGGAGATCGCCAGCATCCGCCGCGCCTGAACCGCGCGGGGATAGATCGCCTCTCACATAGAGGCTCCGGATCGGGACGTACCGTCGCAGGGGGGTCGCGACTTTTTCTGCGACGCGGTGGGGATACCCCCAATCGCATTCTCGCCGGGGCCGTGAGAAGCGTAGGGGCGTCTGGGTGCATGGGGGCATTTTTTACCGCAAAACCTCCCATACCCCCAGACTCCCATACCGGGAGATGCGCACGTTTGAAGAGCATGCGATTCCCTGGGGATACCCCTGTGGCGCAGAGCGCCGCCATCAGATGTGCGCAGACGATGCCATGATGACGGTTTGCCGGCGCCTCGTCGGCCCGGGCTTTCCCCGCAGGCGGGATCGGCAGAAGCGGGAAAACAAAAAGCCTCGGACGCGATCGTCCGAGGCTCTGTTGCAAATACGCTGGCGTTGCAAATACGCTGGCATGTCCGTCAGCCCATGCGGAGGGGGAGGGATTCGAACCCTCGGAACCCTTACGGGTTCAACGGTTTTCGAGACCGTCCCATTCAACCACTCTGGCACCCCTCCATTTCCGATGCCGCCGGCGTGGTAACCGGTGCAGGCGCTCTAAACGCGGGCGCAGGGCATACGTTTCCCACTTTTTTGCGCCTTCGCCACTTTTCCGAAAAACGCGACAAAGCCGGTCAGAGCATCCCCGCCAGCACGTCCGCGACGGACGCCAGCGCCTCGTCCAGCTTCTCCGGATGCCGCCCGCCGGCCGTGGCGAGTTGCGGCTTCCCGCCGCCGCCGCCGCCGACTTTCTGGGCGAGGGCGCCCACGAGCGCGCCGGCCTTCACCTTCGTGCTGGCGAGCAGGTCGTCGCTGACGGTGGCGACGAGATACGCCTTGTCGCCGGCCGGATCCACGCCGCCCAGCACGGCAACGCTGCCGCCCTCGAGACGATCGCGCAGGGTCTGCCCCAGCGTCCGCAGCGCCTCCATATCCACGTTATCGACGCGGCCCGTGACGAGACGGGCGGCGCCCACCTGCCGCGCCGAGCCGATAAACGCATCGAGCCGGCCGGCCAGCTGCTGCTGATTGACCTGCTCCAGTTCTTTCTCGAGGCGTCGTTGCTCCGCCTGCAGGGCAGCCACGGCTTCGTCGACCGATTCGCCGGGCACCTTGAAGAGCCCGCGCACCCGGTCCAGCTCGCTAAAACGCGCCTCGATGTAGTCCAGCGCGGCCTTGCCCACGACGGCCTCGACGCGCCGCACGCCGGCGGCGACGGAGCCCTCGCTCACGAAACGGAAGACCCCCAGTTCGCCGGTGGCGTCGACGTGCGTTCCGCCGCACAGCTCAATCGAATAGGCCGGATCGAACGTGATCATCCGCACGAAATCGCCGTACTTCTCGCCGAAGAGGGCCATCGCGCCCCGCGAGAGCGCCTCGTCCACCGGCACGCTGCGTTCTTCCCTGCGCGGGATGTTCCGCTGGATCATCGCGTTGACGCGCGCCTCGACGCGGCGCAACTGCTCCGGCGTGACGCGCTCGTAGTGGCTGAAGTCGAACCGCAGCCGATCCGGCGCTACGAGCGACCCCTTCTGGGCGACGTGGGCGCCCAGCTCCTCCCGGAGGGCGGCGTGCAGCAGGTGGGTCGCGCTGTGATGCTTCTTGATCTCTTCCCGTCGATCGGCGTCCACCATCGCACGCACCTCGGCCGTCAGATCGTCCGGGAGACGGTCGACAATATGCACGACGCGTCCCAGGAGCTTCTGGGTGTCGAGCACCTGCACGGTGTCGCCATCCAGCACGAGCGTGCCGGTGTCGCCGATCTGTCCGCCGCTTTCGGCATAAAACGGGGTGCGGTCGAGCACCACCTGGTGCTGTTCGACGTCGCCGGCGGTCACCGTCCGGTACGCCGTGACGCGCGCGCCGGCTTCCTCGAGCGTGTCGTATCCGGTGAACGACTCCTCCACGCTCTCGCCCACCAGCTGCCAGACGTCCGCCTTGCTCTGGTCGACCTTGAACGAGGTGGCGGCGCGGGCGCGATCTTTCTGGACCGTCATCAGCGCCTGGTACCGCGTCATATCGACGCCGTGGCCGACTTCCCGGAGCATCAGCTCCGTGAGATCGATCGGGAATCCGTAGGTGTCGTGCAGGAGAAACGCGATCTCGCCGGGCAGGAGCCCTTTGCCGGCCACCTCGGCGAACCGATCGACCATCGTATCCCGGTCCTGCACGTCGTACCCCTTGCCCAGCAGATCCAGCGTGCTGTGATCCGCGAGCAGGCGCTTCTTCTCGCTCTCGGCGCGGCCGGCGGCGAAGCCTTCGATGTACGGCATCAGCCGCTCGAAGAAGACGAGCCCGGTGCCGAGTGTCTCGAGGAAGCTCTCCTCTTCGGCCCGGATCACGCGCTCGATGTAATCCTGCTGGTCGCGCAGCTCCGGAAACGCCGCCCCCATCTTGCCGATGAGCGTCGTTACCAGCGCGTGGAGGAAGGGCTCGCGTAGACCGAGGGTCTGGTAGCCGTACCGCACGGCGCGCCGCAGGATGCGGCGGATGACATAGCCGCGGCCGGCGTTGCCCGGCGAGACGCCGTCGGCAATGGCGAACGCGCAGGTGCGGATGTGGTCCACCACGACGCGCATCGCGATCCGGTACCGTTCGCGCTGGGCCTCATCGACGCCCTCGATCTGATCGTAGCCCTTGATGGCCTCGATCGGGCTCAGCCGGGCCACGTGCGCCAGCAGGGGCGCGAAGAGGTCGGTGTCGTACGTGCTCTGCTTGCCCTGCATCACCGCGACGACGCGCTCGAAGCCCATCCCGGTGTCCACGTGTTTCGCCGGCAGCGGCTGCAGCGAGCCGTCCGTCTGCGCGTTGTACTGGATGAACACGAGGTTCCAGATCTCCATCACGCGGGGGTCGTCCGCATTGACGAGCGTCTTGCCGGGGATCTTCGCCCGCTCGGCGTCCGGTCGCAGGTCGATATGCACTTCGGAGCAGGGGCCGCACGGACCGGTATCCCCCATCATCCAGAAATTATCCTTGGACCCGCAGAACAGGATGTGATCGGGATCGATGCTCGTTTCCGTACGCCACACCGCGGCGGCCTCTTCATCCGGCGCCAGCCCGAGCCGGTCGTCGCCGCCATGTACCGTCGCATAGAGCCGGTCCGCTTCCAGCCCCCATTCGCCGACAAGCAGCTCCCAGGCCCATCGCACGGCCTCCTTCTTGAAGTAGTCGCCGAAGCTCCAGTTGCCCAGCATTTCGAAGAAGGTATGATGGTAGGTATCGTACCCTACCTCCTCGAGGTCGTTGTGCTTGCCGGAAACGCGCAGCACCTTCTGCGTGTCGGCGGCGCGTTTGTAGGGGCGGTCGCCGGTGCCCAGAAAGACGTCCTTGAACTGGTTCATGCCGGCGTTGGTAAACATCAACGTCGGATCGTTTTTCGGGACGAGCGAATCGCTGGGGACGATTTCGTGCCCGTGTCTGGCGAAAAACGTAAAGAAGGCTTCGCGGATCTGCTCCGAGGTGTAGGTGACCGGCATACGACGAACGAAAGACGTAAATAACGACTTGATGACGGGTTGAACAGCGGCTACGTAAACGCCGGATGCTAGAGAAGGTCCCCCCGGTTGTAACCTCCGGCTTCCTCCTTTCGTATGGCCCGCATAGGTTATGATTTTTCCGCACCCGACCCGCTCGCGATACGCGAGCCCGACACGCTATTTCGCAGATCGCCATGAAAAACGAAGCCAGAACGGACGACTCCCGGTTCGCGCACATCCCGCCCTACAAACGCGTCATGCTGGCCGTGCTGGGCGCGCTGGTGCTGATGGTGCTCGTCAACGTGGCGAAGAGCGACGGCACGATCAAATCCACGGCGGAGCACGCCGTCGTGCACGTTATTTCGAAGATCGAGTCGCATGGCCCCTCGCCCCGCATCCATGTCGTGCAACGCCAGATCATGGGCACGGCGGATGAGGAGCGCATGATCGATGAGCGGTTCAAAGCCGGCTCGAACGCCGCGCTCTCCGTCCGCGTCGGCGATGCCGACCTGGAACTGCTGGACGACGACACCGACGAGATCCACGTCGAGGTCTTCCTCAAGGGCAACGACATGGAGCGCGCCCGCGAATATTTCGATCGCCAGAAGTTCGAGGTGCTCCAGGAAAGCAACACCGTGATCGTTCGGACGGCTGAGCGCAACTGGAACGGAAACGGCTGGAAGAGCAACGGCGGCGCCCAGATCCGCGTGGTCGTGCATGCCCCGCACGCGCTCGATGCGGATATTCGGACTTCGGACGGGGACGTGACGGTGGGCGATTTTCGCGGTGATCTGCGGCTCACGACGTCGGACGGCGACATCGCCACCGGCTCGCTCGAAGGCGCCGGCATCACCCTGCGCACCTCCGACGGCGACATCGTATCGGACGTGCTCGACACGGACGAACTCAGCGTAACGACGTCGGATGGCGACATCGTCATCGATCGGGCGGCGGCCGGCACGATCAACATCCGCACCTCCGACGGCGACATCAAGCTGGAGGACGTCGACGGGGAGGTCTCGATCAGCACGAGCGACGGCGACATCCACGTCGGCAAGCTCTCCGGGGCCGACGCCACGCTGCGGACCTCCGACGGCGACATCGTCGTCGAGCAGGCGATGACCGCCCGTACCCGCGTCACGACCTCGGACGGCAGCATCGTGCTGCAAGACGCCCGGGGCGACATCGAGGCGCGTACCTCGAGCGGCGACCTCTCGGTGACGCTCCTGGAAGTCGACGGTGACATCAACCTGCGGACCGGGGACGGCGATATCATGATCAGCGCGCCCACCGACCTCCGCGCCACGCTTTCCATGCGCGGCGAAAGCATCCGGATCGCTTCCGGTTTCTCGTTCGACGGCGTCCTCAAGAAAAACGAGGCGGAGGGGCAGGTCAACGGCGGCGGCAACCGATTCGAAGCGCAGGCCTCCAGCGGCGAGATCGTCCTGCGAGAAAATTGAAGTAAAAGTGGTAATCCATCGCAAACGAGTCGTGGCGGTATTGCGCAACGTCGTCCCCAGCCCCTAATTTGAGGTATGTCGAGAAGCATACCTCTTTCGAAGAACGAGTCGCAGGCCTTGCACAAGGTCTTCGACGTGGCGTCCTCCGGTCGCCTCTTTATCAGCGTTCCTGGCGCCGACATCCAACTCGCTTCCTCCGATGCGAACCGCGTCGAAATTGACGTCTTCGTATCCGCCCCCACCGAAAACGAAGCCCTGAGTTTTACGGACCGGGTCAAGCTGCGCGTCCGCGCCGTCGACAAGCAGACGGTGCGTGTGGAATCCAAATCCATCTACCAGGACGGCTTTTTTGGCTGGAATACCAGCGAAGTGGCCCGTATGCGGATGGAGATCAAGGTCCCGCGCACGTTCAACATCGACATCCAGGCGGCCGGATGCGACATCGAACTGGATAACCTGAAGGGTCAGCTCGCGCTGCAGGTCTCCGGCAGCACCCTCAAGGCGTCCCGCCTCCACGGCAAACTCGAACTCTTCAGCTACGGCAGCGTGGCCGACATCGACGGCTTCGATGGCTCCAAGCTGACGATCACCGCCTCCGGCGGTCGCCTCGACGCCCGCCGGCTCAAGGCGCCGCAGATCGCCATCTCGGCGTCGGGCACGGAAACGACGCTGGCCGACCTCGAGGGCGCCACCGACCTCATCTTCCACAGCGGCTTCGCCGACGTCCGCGGCGTCAAGGGCCCCCTGGATGCCCGCACCAGCGCCTGCGCGTGCACGCTGCACCTGGCCAACGTCGAAGACACCCAGCTCGAAGTATCGGGCGGCGAACTGGCGCTGCATCTCGCGAAAAAGGCCGCCGCGCGCGTCCTCCTCGAAGGCCGCACCCTGATCTTCGACGACGCCTTCGCCTTCGCCGGCGAGCGCGAGGCCGAACGGATCGACGGACACCTCAACGAAGGCAAAAACTGGCTCCGCGCGTTCGTGGCCTCCGGCGCCATCCGCTGCGTCGCCGCCTGATCGCCCGCATCCCCCCACTGTGCATGATCGCCCCGGCGCGTGTACTGGGAACGAGTTCTGATTCCGACACGATGAGTCCATGGATCAGATCGCGTAACCCATCACAAAGCGTAATATCATCATGCATACATCCAAACCTTTCGCTCGATTCCTGATGCCGGTCCTGATGTTCGGCCTGCTTCTGGCGGGCACCGGCTGCGACTCCAACGACGACGAACCGACCCCGGATATCGTCGAACTGGCGACCGACAGCGGCTTTACCACGCTGGTCGCCGCAATCCAGGCCGCCGACCTCACGGCGACGCTCCAGGGCGATGGACCGTTTACGGTCTTCGCCCCCACGAACGCGGCCTTCGCGGCCCTGCCGGCCGGCACGCTCGATAACCTGCTGCTGCCGGAAAACAAGGACCAGCTGGCCTCGATCCTCACGTACCACGTTGTGGCCGGCGAAGTGACGGCGGATCAGGTGGTGAACCTGACGTCCGCGACGACGGTCAATGGCGCCTCGCTGGCGATCCGCGTTGAGAACGGCAATGTCTTCGTGAACGACGCGCAGGTGACGCAGACCGACGTGCAGGCCTCGAACGGGGTCATCCACATCATCGACGGGGTGTTGCTGCCGCCGGCGAACTAGGTCTTTCGGTCACACCGCCAGGCTAAGACGGTCAAAAGGCCCGGATTCGATGGAATCCGGGCCTTTTGTCTATTTTCCACAGGTCGGAGGGGCTGACTGGAGCGGGCCTGAGGCGACGCGCGACCGGTCCGGCCCATGCCTCACCGCTTGTACCAGGGGAACTGCATAAAGAAGGCGTGCAAGGCGTCGGCGACTTTTTTGGCGCCGGCTTCGGAGGGATGCTGGTTGTCGCCGTTGGTGCCCTGATAGTCGAGGCGGGTCCAGGTGATGCCGCTGGCATTCGGGATCTCCTCGCCCTTCGCCCAGACATACGGCCCCCAGCCGATCCAGGGCGAACCCGGGAGCTGGCCGGCTTTCCATTTCTCGATCACGGCATTGACGGCAAAGCCTCCCTCGTACGAAATCGGCTCCCCGCGAGCGCCCTGCTTGAGGTCCTCGACATAGCCGCCGTAAATCCGACTCGTGTGAAATACCGCCTGGACGGACGGAAACTCCTGGCCGATCTTCTGCGACAGTGCGCCGATATTGGCGATCAGATCGTAATAATCGGCCTGTGCGTCGGGCAGGGTGATGCCGTCCGCGGTGTCCTGGTTGGCATCCTTGGCCCACACCACGCGAACCTGATTCAGCTGATACTTCTGGGTCACGTTATCCTTGCAGCGATCCCAGAGCGTCTGCTCGGACAGCCACCGTTCGAGGGCGCTACCGCCCACCGCGCAGTTGATGAGCACGATCTGGTCGGATACGTCGGGATGCCCCTCGTACAGGTCGATGAAGCGGGAGAACTCCTGAAAGCCGTTGCTCATCGAGATGGCGATGATGATGATCTTGCCGTCGGCCGTCTCGACGGTCGGCGTGCCGTTGTCGACGAGGCCGCCCTTGAGGCCGTAGTAGGTGTCGTTCGGCCCCATCATGTCCAGCGGGATCATCTGGTTGGCCGTTCCTTCGATTTTGGCCAGCATGACGGTGACGTCCTGCCCCTCCTCCACGAGCTGCTGCATCGATTCCGGCGCGTAGCCCGCGCGCTGGACGTCGATCTGCAGCGTCGCGGCGGCGAACGCGGAGGCGGAACGGGCGCTCAGGCTGACCGAGCCGGACGTGAAGTGCGCCGTCGCCTCGCCGGCTCCACGGGCTTCGCCCAGTTTGAGCACGCGGCCCGCGGCCATCTGCGCGCCGGCATCGAGCCGATAGAGGTAAAGACCCGGACGCAGCCCGGCCATGTCGACCTGGACGCCGTAGGCGCCGGGTGTGAGCATCTGCCCGATACCGGGCCCCACCTGCCGGCCGAGGAGATCGTAGATCGAAAAGGAGACATACCGGGCATCCGGGACGGCGAAGGGAATGGTCGCGCCATCGCTGACGGGATGCGGGAAGGGGGATCCGGTGGCGAACGCATCGGCCGGCAGCGCGCCGTCGTCGACGCCCGTGCTGGTGGCGAGCGGGACGTTCAGCGCGACGCAGCCGTCGTTCGCGGTGACGCCGGTGACGGGCGACGCGGTTTCGTTGCGGGCCGTCACGGTCGCGTCGGCCAGCGCGGCGTTGCCGGCTTCGTCGCGCACGCAGATCCGCGCGGCGAGGGTGGCGGACTGCCCCGCCGCCGGCCGATGGGCAACCTGAATCAGGATGAGACTGGCAAAGAGAACGCGTCCGAAAGCGACGCTGAAACGACCGAATCGCATGGGCATATAGGATGTGGGGTTGGTTCGAAGCAGCTACACGCCGACTCCGGGTGCCCCCCTACATCAAACATGCCGCAATCAGTCGACGCGCTCGATGGCGATCGCCGTGCCGCCGCCCGTCCCGTGGCAGAGGGATGCCAGGCCGCGCTGCTTGTCCCGCTGGATCAGCGCATGCACGAGCGTCACGATGATGCGCGCGCCCGAGCAGCCGATCGGATGCCCCAGCGCGATGCCGCCGCCGTGGACGTTGAGGGCCTCATAAGAAACGCCGAGATGCTTGCGAAACAGCACGCTGCTCAATGCGAAGGCTTCGTTGTTCTCGAACAGATCGAAATCCTGGATCGACCAGCCGGTCTGCCGCTGCACGCGCTGTACGGCGGCGATGGGCGCCTCGATAAACCGCCACGAGGGGCCAGCCGACCACGCGCCGCGCGCGATCCGCGCGAGCGGCTTCAAGCCGAGCCGCTCCACGGCCTCGCCGCTGGCGATCACCAGCGCCGCCGCGCCGTCGCTGAGCTGGCTGCTGTTTCCGGCGGTGAGCACGCCCTCCTTGCCAAACGCCGGCCGGAGCCCGCCGAGCGACGCCATCGTCGTCTCGGGGCGGATCCCCTCGTCGCGATCGAACACCCGGGTCTCTTTCTTTTCGCGGTATTCCACTGGAGCAATTTCGGAGGCAAACCATCCCTTTTCCGTCGCCTCGGCCGCGCGGGCATTGGACAGATAGGCGACCTCGTCCACCATCTCCCGCGTCACGCCTTCCTCGGCCGCCAGCCGCTCGGACTGCTCGCCCATCGCCTCGCCCGACATCGGGTCCGTCAATCCGTCGTAGAGCAGCAGATCCGTGACGCCCTCGGGCTGGCCCATCAGGAACTTGTAGCCCCAGCGGGCGCGGGCGGACAGGTAAAAGCCCGTGTTCGACATCGACTCGGTGCCGCCGGCCAGCACCACCTCGGCCTCGCCGGCGCGAATCATCGTGGCCGCGTGCATCACGCTCATCATCCCCGAAGAACAGACCATGTCGATGGCCATCCCGTCGACCGTGTCCGGAATCCCGGCCTTAAAAGCGGCCTGGCGGGGGATCAACTGTCCCTGGCCGCCGCGCAACACGTTGCCCATGACATAGAAATCGAGGTCGGAGCCGGCGATCGCCGCGCGCTCCAGCGCGGCTTTCATGACGTGGGCGCCGAGGTCGACCGAGGAGAAGTCCTTCAGGGTGCCGCCAAATCGCCCGATGGGCGTTCGAACGGCAGAGGCGATAAATACGTCGCGCATGGGCATAGCGGAAGGCTGTTCAACGATAGCAGGGAGAGGCACGACCCGGTCCGAACCGAACCCGATACGTCCCGATCCTCACGCGTTGAAGGTGTGACCTGATGCCAGCCGCGCCGTCGGCACTTATTCCCAGAGCAGGGCGTCCAGATCCTCGGGGCGCGTCACGGGCTGGCTGCAGGCGAATTGTTCGCACACGTATACCGCCGCCTTCCCGTTTAGTGCCGGCAGCGAGCGGGTGTACGGCGCCAGCCGGCCGAGGCGTTCGCCGGCCTCGCCCGGAGGGCGGAGCAAGACGACTTTGTTGGGCAGATAGCGGGCACGCACGGCGCGGATGAGGGCGCGCGTATCCTCCCGCACCGGGTCGCCGACGATGACGATCTCCTGCGCCGGCCCGATCGCATAGTCTACCGCGCACAGCATCGCGGTGAAGCTCGAGGGCGTCTGGTAGACCAGTTTGGAAAAACACTGCCCGATCGCGTCGGCCTTCTCCTCGAAATCCGTCCGACCCGTCATGCGCGAGAGCCGCAGCAGGCAGAGCATGGCCATCGAATTGCCCGAAGGGGCGGCGCCGTCGAAGACCTCCTTTTGCCGGACGAGCAGTTCCTCGCCGTGCGCCGGCGTGAAGAAAAACCCGCCCTCCTGCCGATCCCAGAAATCGGCGATCATGAGGTCCGTCAGCTCGACGGCGAGCTCGAGATAGCCGAGGTCGAAGCAGGCTTCATAGAGCTCGATCAGGGCCCAGATCGTTGCGGCATAATCATCGAGGTGCGCATCGATGCCGGCGTGACCCGCCCTGTAGCGATGGAGCAGGCGGCCGTCCGTCCGGCGCAGGGCGCTGAGGATGAAGTCCATCGCCTCCCGCGCGGCGGCGACATACGCGGGGTTGTCGAGGATCGCGCCGGCCCGGGCGAGCGCGACGATCATGAGGCCGTTCCAGTCGGTCAGGATCTTGTCGTCGAGCCGCGGACGCGGCCGTTGCAGGCGCGCGGCGAGCAGTTTTTCCCGGGCCTCCTGGAGCATATCCTCCAGCACATCCGGGGCGATGCCGCGGGTGACCGCGAGGTCGGCGATCTGCTGCTTCAGATACAGCATGTTTTCACCGGTCTTCTGCCCGGTGGCCTCGTCCTCGACGTTGCCATCCTCGGCCAGACCGTACGCCTCGATGAAGGCCGGCGCGAGCGACGGGCCCAGCGTCTCCCGCACCGCGTCCACCGTCCACACATAATACTTGCCTTCCACGCCCTCGCTGTCGGCATCCTCGGCCGAGAAAAACGCCCCCTCGGGCGATCTCAGGTCGCGCAGGACGTACGCGAACAGCTCGTCGACCATCGCGGCGTACGCCGGATCGCCGCTCGCCTGGTGCATCTCGATACAGGCCAACGCGATCATCGCCTGATCGTACAGCATTTTCTCGAAATGAGGCAGTTTCCATTCGCGGTCCGTCGAATACCGGTGGAATCCGTAACCCAGGTGATCGAAGACACCCCCCATCCGCATGCGTCGCAAGGTGAGGCTGCACATCTGCATGGCCAGCGTGTCCTTCGAGGCATGCCAGAACCGGAGCAGGAAGAGGATTCGGTGCGACGTGGGAAATTTGGGCGCCGCCCCGAAACCGCCGAACCGGGTGTCGAACTGCGTGCGCAGCTCGTCGAAGGCGATGTCGATGCTGTCGAGCGCGAGCGATCCGCCGGCCTGGCTGTGGCTCGTCTGGTTGCGCAACAGGAGGTGATGTTGGTCCGCCGCCTCGAGCACCTCGCTCCGCTGGGAATCCCACAGGTTCATGATGTGAGGCAGAAGCTCCATCATGCCCGAACGGCCGAAACGGCTGTATTTCGGGACATAGGTCCCGATAAAAAACGGCTTTTTGTCCGGCGTGAGAATTACGGTAAGTGGCCATCCCCCCTGCCCCGTCAACATCTGGCAGAGCGACATATAGACCCCGTCGACATCCGGACGCTCTTCCCGATCGACCTTGATCGACACAAAACCGTCGTTGAGCAGGCCGGCCACCTCGTCATCGAGGAAGGATTCCTGCTCCATCACATGGCACCAGTGGCAGGTGGAGTACCCGATGGAGAGGAAAATGGGACGGTCCATCAGCGCCGCCATCCGAAACGCCTCGTCACCCCACGGGCGCCAGTCGACCGGATTGTCCTTGTGCTGAAGCAGATAGGGGCTCTGTTCGTCTTTCAGACTGTTCACAGCGATCAGGTTTCGGTGATGGATGCGAAGGACCGGCGGGGCGAGCAATCACATTAAGTAAGTGCTTAATTTTACGCGCCTTAGACGAGTTCATGGTAGGACAGGCATGAGGAAAGATGCAACGACAAATGGCGCATTCTGGCAGGCTCTTGCACCGGCCCCGCGCCCACCCTGAACCGGAGGCGCCGACGCGCACGCTTCATACGATTTCATTGTGGCACAACTCTTGTGAATTCTGGAGGGGTCCCAACGGGGTAAAGAACAAGACGAACGATCAGATCGTATTGTGAACGCCCCTCGCCAGCGCTGGCAGCACATCGACGACCCACTCTTCTGCTAGCGCATTATCGCTCCCTGTTACTCGCGAAAGGTTATCCTATCTCCTTCATGAGACACGACCGACCGCCGTTTTTTGCCGATATCCGCTTCGGTCTGGCGCTGCTTTCCCTGCTTTTATCGTTCCGCCCGGCCGCCGCATCCGCGGCCGCGTTGGCGGAACCCGCGCCGGCGTCCTCACCCGTCATGGCCGTGACGGTCACCGGTGAGTTGAAACGCTATCATCCCATTACGATTACGCTGGACGGCCCTACGGCAGACGAGGGCGGCACCCCCAATCCATTCCTCGACTACCGGTTCGAGGTCGTATTTTCGCAGGCCGAGCTGAGCGTCACCGTCCCCGGCTACTTCGCCGCCGACGGCAACGCGGCCGAGACCGGCGCCACCGGCGGCAACAAGTGGCGCGCGCATTTCATCCCGCCCCGTACCGGCACCTGGACCTTCCGCACCTCCTTCCGCTCCGGCACCGACGTGGCGATCGACACATCGCCCACCGCCGGCACCGCCGTCGCGGAATACGACGATATCTTCGGCTCGTTCAGCATCACCGAGACCGACAAAACTGGCCCTGACTTTCGCGGCAAGGGCAAGCTCCGCTTCGTCGGCCAACGTTATCTCCAGTTCGACAACGGCGACTACTACATCAAGGGCGGCACCGACAGTCCGGAAAATTTCCTCGCCTATGAGGATTTCGACGGCACGTACAACAACGCCGGCACGAACTTCATCAAGTCGTACACCGACCACGTCAGCGACTGGACGAGCGGCGATCCGACCTGGAAAGGCACCAAGGGCAAGGGCATCATCGGCGCCGTCAATTACCTCGGAAGCAAGGGGGTCAACTCGCTCTACTTCATCACCATGAACGTCGAGGGCGACGGCGACGACGTGTGGCCCTGGACCTCACCCACGGTGCGCACCCAGTTCGACGTCTCGAAGCTGGCACAGTGGGACATCGTGTTTTCCCACATGGACAAGAAGGGCATCATGCTCCACGTGGTGACGCAGGAGACGGAGAACGAGCTGCTGCTCAACGGCGGCGCCCTCGGCCGGCTGCGCAAACTCTACTATCGCGAACTCATCGCCCGGTTCGGCTATCATCACGCCATCACCTGGAACCTGGGCGAAGAGAACAACGACAACACCACCGCCCAGCGCAAGGAATTTGCGGCCTACTTCGCCGCGCTCGATCCCTACGGGCACCCCGTCGTCATCCACACCTTCCCGGGCGAATACGACGCGGTTTACGGTCCCCTGCTCGGCGACGTCAATTTCGACGGCGCCTCGCTCCAGACCGGCAAGGCGGAAAACACGCACAGCCTGACGCTGGACTGGGTCAACAAGTCGATCGACGCCGGCCGCACCTGGTACGTGACGATGGACGAAAACGGCCCCTGGCAGGACGGCGCTACGCCCGACGGCGCGGGCAACAACCACGACTTCGTCCGCGCGGAAGTGCTCTGGGGCAACTACATGGCCGGCGGCGGCGGCGTCGAGTGGTACTTCGGCTTCGAGCACGACAACAACGACCTCAACGCCGAGACCTTCAAGACCCGCGAAAACGTCTGGAACTTCACCCGCTACGCGCGGGAGTTTTTCGAGCAGTATCTCCCCTATACGGAGATGACCTCGAACGACGGCCTCGCTTCCAACGCCAACGCCTATGTCTTCGCCAAAACGGGTCAGACCTACGCCGTCTACCTCAAGAACGGCGGCACGACGAACCTGAACATCACCGGATCTGCGGCCACGTATACCGTCAAGTGGTACAACCCGCGCGCCGGAGGGGCCCTGCAAAACGGCACGGTCACGACGGTGAACGGTCCGGGCAACGTTTCCATCGGCCAGCCGCCCTCGCAGACGTCGCTGGACTGGGCGGCGCTGGTCACCACGGATACGCCGACCGCCGGCCTGATGGGCGACGCCTCCGGCGACGGGACCATCTCGGCGCTCGACGCCAGCCTGATCCTCCAGCATGCGATCGGCCTGATCGTGCTGCCGCCGGCCACCATCGACCTCGCGGATCCGTCCGGCAACGGCGAAATCATCGCCTTCGACGCCTCGCTCGTGCTCCAGTACGTCGCCGGCCTCCGCACCTGCTTCCCGGCCGAAGCCGGCTGTGCGGCCGGCAAGACCGCGTCGACCGCGGCGCGTCATGCCTATTTCGGCGCCGCGACGCGCGACGCGCAAGGCCGCATCCGCGTGCCCATCCACCTCGACGACGACGGCACCTCCATGCGTTCGGCGCAGCTGGTCGTGCGGTACGATGCGTCCCGGTCGCGCTTCCTCGGCGCCACCGCCGGCGGAACGGACTGGCAGGTCGTGAGCCGCGAGGCTGATGGCGTAATTACCCTGGCCGCGGCAGGCCTGTCGGACCCGGGCGGCACGCCGCTCTACCTCCAGTTCGAATCGGCTGGCCTCGACGCGCCCGCCCTCGACGCCACGATCCGGATTGACGAAGGCGCGCCGATGCGGATCGCCTCCGACGCAGTCGATACCCCGGTCACGTTCGCGCTCGAACCAAACTACCCGAACCCCTTCAACCCGAGCACGGTGATCCGGTACGCCCTCCCGGCGTCGAACCCGGTCCGGATCGAGGTCTTCGACCTTACCGGGCGTTCGGTGGCCGTGCTGGTGGATGCGACGCAGCCCGCCGGCGCGCACGAGGTAGTCTTCGATGCGGCCGGCCTGCCCAGCGGCGTGTACCTCTACCGACTCGACGCCGGCTCCTTCCGGCAGACGCGGCGCATGACGCTGGTGCGGTAGCGCCTCACGGAGCCGGCTGGAGGGCGATCATCACGTCCATCACGTTCGTATGCGTGGGCCCGGGCTGGAGCAATGCGTTCATCCGTTCGAAAAAGGGAAACGTGTCGTTGTTGTCCAGATGGGCGACCGGATCGAGGCGGTGGTGGCGTGCCGCTTCCGCGGTGTAGGTGGTGACCCAGGCGCCGGCGGCGTCCGTCGGCCCGTCCACCCCGTCGGTGCCGGCACTGAGCAGCAGCACCGGACGCTTGCGCCCTTCCAGCGCGAGCGCGGCGCCCAGCGCCAGTTCCTGATTTCTCCCGCCCCGTCCTCGCCCCACGACCTTCACCGTCGTCTCTCCGCCCCAGAGCACGCAATGCGGTGCATCGTCCGTCGCGTGCCGGTCCAGGTCGGCCACGAGGCCTTCCCCCACCTTCCGCGCTTCACCCGTCACCGGCCGGTCCACGATCGACACCCGATAGCCCCGCGATGTAGCCTCCAGACAGGCCGACGCGATCGCGTCGCGGTTTCGGCCGATGAGCATCGTCTGCGTGCGTTCGAAGATCGGATCGCCGGCGCGCGGCGTCTCGGGGATGGCGCCCTCGGCGCCGGCTTCGAGGTGCCGCTGTACGGAGTCGGCGACGCGCTCCCAGAGGTCATACCGTTTGAGGATGTCGATCGCCCCGGCAAACGTCGAGTCGTCGGGCACCGTCGGCCCACTTGCAATAACGGTTAAATCGTCGCCGGGCACGTCGGAGATCGCCAGCGCCAGCACCCGCGCCGGCGCCGCCGCCTGCGCCAGCCGCCCGCCCCCGAGCACCGACAGCTTCTTGCGCACGGCATTCATCTCGGCGATGTCCGCCCCGCTCTCGAGTAGCATCCGGATGACGTGCCGGCCTTCGTCGGCCGGGATGGACTCGGCGAACGCCGTCGTCAGCGCCGTGCCGCCCCCGGAGATGAGCACGATAAGCAGATCCTCCTCCCCACAGCGCGTGGCATGGTCGAGGATGGCGTAGGCGGCATCCGCGCTGGCCTCGTCGGGCACCGGGTGGCCGGCTTCCAGTGTCTCGATCCGCCTCGGCGTGCGAAACGGATAAGGCAGCGTGGACGCATAGCCGTGCGGCACCACCACCACGCCCTCGGCGACCCGCTCGCCGAAGTGCGCCTCGGCGACGGAGGCCATGGCCATCGCGGCCTTGCCCATCCCTACGACCACAATGCGCCGAAACGCCTCCGCCGGCCGGCCGAGCAGCGCCGGCCAGTCCAGCCGCTCCATCAATACATCGGCCTGAACGCCGCGCACGGCGGCCTTAAAAATGGCGCGGGCATCGGTTACGATCTGTTCATTCATCGGCGCGGGTTCGGGAATCGGGTTTCCGGAATCAGGGTGGCGGGGTGGGATCAGGGGCGGTGGACGCGCGCGAAACCCTGATGCAGAACCTACGGCCCCGCTCATCATATTATCCACGCCGTTCCGCTGATTTCTTGCCTGTCCATGCCGTTCCCTTTCTTGCGATCTTTCCTGGCGGCAGCTGCCATCCTCCTCCTCGTGGTACCGTCTGCCGCCCAGCGCGCGCCCGCGACGCCGTATTCCCTGGACCATCCGCTGGCGGATACCCTGCACGCGCTGATCGTCTTCACCCGGTTCCAGGACGACATCGACCCGGGCAACCCGGGGCTCGACGCCCGGGGGTGGCCCCTCGAGGCATCGCTGCCGGCGTTCGCCCGTACGCTGCTCGCCCCATCCCCCAATCCGCCCTATGCAGACAGCACCCTGACCGCCTATTTCCATCGCCAGTCGCGGGGCCTGTTCGTCCTCTACGGCGAGCCGTACGATTCGGTGTTGGTAACGGACCACCCCGAGGCCCGTTACCATGCCCCGGAAGGCGGTTACGGGGATCTGACCGTGGAGCTGCTCACCCGGATGGACCGCTACGGGTTCGACTTCAGCCGGTACGACCGCAACGGCGACGGCGCGATCGATCACCTCTTCATCGTCATCCGGGGCGACACGCAGCGGGACGCGAAGCGGTTTGTGTGGACGGGGGCCTCGTGCCTGGACGGGCGCTGCGCCGGCGCGTACACGCAGCGGGTGGCGCTCCCCCCGCTCGAACTCGACGGCAAACGGGTGGACTGGAATACGTCCGGCTCGTTCATCATGCACCGGACGCCCGGCAACATCATCCCGCAGATGTACCACGTCCGTCTGATGGCGCACGAACTCGGGCACGACCTGTGGGCGCCGTTTTATGTCCACATCCCCGCGTTTTCACAAAACGACGTCCCGGCGAGCAGCAACCGTTCGAACCGGGGCGACTGCGTGGGTTACGTCCTGATGGCCGGCTCCGGCGGTGCGATGGACTGCGGCGGGCATCAGATCATCTCGGCATTCGAACGCGACCTGCTCGGCTGGATCGACTGCGCGACGTTGGCGGAGGACCGCGCCGGCGTGCCCCTGGGCGATCTGTACACCACGGGCGCGTGTTATCGCGTCGACCTGGGCGACGAGCGGACGCTTTTCCTCACCAACCACCAGCGGGTCGGCGTCTTCGATCGGTACCGGCGCGGCGGCGACCGGGGCCAGTTCGAGATGGGTCTCCTGCGCACGACCGGGCTGCTGGCCACCCTGGGATACAGGAACCGGATGGATGTGCTGCCGGCGGACAACACGCTCGACCTGGACACCGAAAACCGGACCTACACCGGCGACCTGTTCGGGCCGGACACGCAGCGCCAGCTCACGCCGTGGACCCGGCCCAACAGCAACGGCTACAACCGGTATCCGGGCGGACCGCCCCTGCGGTGGGCGGCGATCGACGACATCCGCGTGGAGCCCGGCGACGGCGCGACGATGCGGTTCGATTTCGTGGCCGACGCGCGGATCCACCCCGTCATCCGCAGCGCGTCGTGGATGGGGCGCGAGAGCCGCGGGCTCGCGATTCCCGGGGGGATGGAAATACGGGACGGCGCCACGCTGCACCTGGCGACGGATATCACGGTCGCCGGCGACCTCGACATCGGCCCCGGGAGCACGCTGCATGTGGCGCCCGAGGGCGTCCTCCGTATCCCCGAAGACGGCCGTTTGCACCTTTCTCCGGGATCGGCTATCGTTCTGGAAGGCGAAATCCGCCTCGATGGCGTGCTTTTGTCCTCCGCCACCGCCTCGATTCGCCGGCAGGGAGCCGGCCGCATTACCGCGCGTAGACGGTAGCCTGCCCGCGCCCTGCGTCGCGCGCGGGCGATGATCCACCTTTCACCCACGACCAGGAGTTCAACCATGAGCAGCAACGGACAACCACGCCCACTGCACTTCGACACCCTGCAGGTTCATGCCGGCCAGAAGCCCGACCCCGCCACCAACGCGCGGGCCGTGCCGATCTATGCCTCCACCTCGTTCACCTTCAACGACTCCGACCACGGCGCCAACCTGTTCGCGCTGAAGGAGTTCGGCAACATCTACACCCGCATCATGAACCCGACGACGGCGGTCTTCGAGGACCGCATCGCCGCGCTCGAAGGCGGGGTGGCGGCGTTGGCCACGGCGAGCGGCCAGGCCGCGCAGTTCCTCGCGATCGCCACGCTGGCGGAAGCCGGCGACAACATCGTCTCCGCCAGCTACCTCTATGGCGGCACCTACAACCAGTTCAAGGTCTCCTTCCCCCGCCTGGGCATCAACGTGAAGTTCGCCGACGGCGACAAGGCCGACTCGATCGAGGCCCTGATCGACGACCGCACGAAGGCCATCTACGTCGAGACCATCGGCAACCCGCGGTTCAACCTGCCCGATTTCGAGAAGCTGGGCCGGATCGCCGAAAAACATGGAGTACCGCTCGTCGTCGACAACACGTTCGGGGCCGCCGGCTTCCTGTGCCGGCCGATCGATTACGGCGCCCACATCGTGGTCGAAAGCGCCACCAAATGGATCGGTGGCCACGGCACGACCATCGGCGGCGTCATCGTCGATGCCGGCACCTTCCCCTGGAATAACGGCCGTTTCCCGACGTTCACCACGCCTTCCCCGGGGTATCACGGACTGAACTTCTGGGAGGTCTTCGGCCCCACCGGCGTGCTCGGGGTGAACGTGGCCTTCATCATCCGCGCCCGTGTGGAAGGGCTGCGCGATTTCGGTCCGTGCCAGAATCCGTTCGGCTCCTTCCTGCTGCTCCAGGGTCTGGAGACGCTCTCGCTCCGCGTGCAGCGCAGCGTCGACAACGCCCTGGCGCTGGCGCGCTGGCTGAAGGACCAGCCCGAAGTGGCGTGGGTGAGCTACCCGGGGCTGGAGGATCATCCCTACCACGCCCAGGCGAAAAAATACCTGAAGCACGGCTTCGGCGCCGTCATGGCGTTCGGCGTGAAGGGCGGCATGGATGCCGGCCAGGCCTTCGTCAACAACGTCCAGCTCGCCAGCCATCTCGCCAACGTCGGCGACGCCAAGACGCTGGTCATCCACCCGGCCTCGACGACGCACCAGCAGCTGGCCGCCGAGGAGCAGATTTCCGCCGGCGTCACGAGCGACCTTATCCGCGTCTCGGTGGGCATCGAGCATATCGACGACATCAAGGCCGACTTCAAGCAGGCGCTCGCCAAGGCCCCCGTGCCGGCCTGACCCCGCGCTTCAGGAAGTAAAAAACGCAAAGAGGGCTGGCGCGGCGCACGCGTCAGCCCTCTTTTTCATGGATCGCACGGGCATCCGTGCGTCAGTCGTACAGGTAGGCGATCTCGATCTGGCGCGCGCCGCTCCGGTCCGCCACGGCCATGGTGCCGTCGGTATTCCGGATCTCGGCTCCGCCCACTTCGCCGGCTTTGTTGAGCGCGTAAAAGCGGACGTTGAAGTTGGGCCGGCCGTTGTCGTCCAGCAACCGCGCGAGGCGGGTGTGGTCGGCGATGCGTTTGCAGGCGTAGAGGCACGCGTCCTGGGGCTTGTCGCCCATGCGCATCCGCTCGACGATGAGGAAGCTGGCGAGGTTTTCCAGGTTGGCCTCGCCGCGGCCCGTCGAGCCGGCCGCGCCGACCTCGTTGTCGCAGTACAGGCCGGCGCCGATGATCGGCGAGTCGCCGACGCGGCCGGGGATCTTGAACGACAGCCCGCTCGTCGTGGTGACGCTGCTGATGTTGCCCGACAGGTCGATGGCCGAGCAGTGGATCGTCCCCCAGGTGTGCATGATGTCCTTGAGGTTCATCCCGATGTCGCGGTCTTCGGGGTTGTGCGGGGGCAGGTAATCGTCCTGGTTCGAGAGCGCCTCCTTCCACTGCACCCATACCTCGCGCGCCTTGTCGGTCAGCAGGTCCTCGATCGGGAAGCCGTGCATCTTGGCAAAGCGCTGCGCGCCGGCGCCGACGAGCAGCACGTGGTCCGTCCGGCGCAGCACCTGCAGCGCCACCTTCGACGGGTACTTGATGCCCTCGATGGCGGCGACGCCGCCGGCGCGGCCCGTTGGACCGTGCATGACGGCGGAATCCAGCTGGACGACGCCATCCTCGTTGGGAAGACCGCCATAGCCGACCGACATGTCGTTCGGGTCTTCTTCGACCAGGTTCACGCCGGCCACGACCGCGTCAATGGCATCCGCGCCCGATTCAATGCGGCGCAACGCCTCGGCGACGGCGTTCATGCCGTTGGCGCTGGCGATGACGATCGGCCCGGCGGCCGGCACATACGGCGCCGCAGCGGCCTTCGCCGCGCCCGGAATGACGGTGGCGGCCAGCCCGGCGATGCCGCCGGCCTTCAAAAATTCGCGGCGCGTCCGCGAAGCTGGGGTGTTCATGGGATAAGGGGTTGGATGAGTGGTGCTGGGGGCGGGAAGCTGGTTGTTCGAGGTTGGATGCGGGATTCGGGATGCGGGATTCGGGATGCAAGATGCGGGATGCAAGATGCGGGATGCAAGATGCGGGATGCAAGATGCGGGATGCAAGATGCGGGATGCAGGATGCAGGATAATCGTCGCGAGATACTGGATCCTGATCGTTGGGGATCGTAAGTATCCGAACTCCTTGATCCTTGATCCCGAATCCTTGATCCCGAACTCCTTGATCCTTATTCCTTGATCCTCATTCCTCCTCCCTTTTGCCCGCAATATCACGC